>CAXMOL010000147.1:0-13416 GCA_964194935.1 uncultured Kiloniellaceae bacterium | reverse complement strand
CGAGACCACTTGATGTTGTTCTCGGTGGCGTTGGCGAGCAGGGCCGCAATGGCCATGATCACAGCCGGCTTTGCCACCTCCGATGGCTGCAGGTTTACGAGGCCCAGCGGAATCCAGCGCTGTGCGCCATTGGTGACCTCGCCGACAACAAGCACGACAACCAACAGGACCAGCGTCGAGCCGTAAACCCACGGTGTCAATAGCCGCCACTGCCGATCGCTCAGAATCGTCGCCACAAAGAAGGCAATGACCCCGAGGACGACAAACGTCGACTGCCTGATCATCTCAGTTGCCCGAGCGGAGCCCTCCGCTTCGAGCCGGGGACCGCTGGTGCTCAGAATCATCAGCAGCCCGAGCGCAGTGAGGGCAGCGATGATGCCGATCATTACGAAGTCGGGCCGACTCCGTTCGACCTGAGGTCGCAGCTGGACCTGCGCCGAGATCGTCATCGCTCGGAGTCCTCTCCCCCTCGCACCGGGTCCGGGTTTTCACCCATCAGGTACTGGAATATCCGTCGCGCGGTCGGAGCCGCCACCCTTCCGCCTGAACCCCCCTGATCGATCACGACCGCCACAACCCACTGCGGGTCGGACAGCGGCGCAGCGCCGACGAACCAGGCGGTGTCGATCTCGATCGGATCCGCGGCCGTTGCTTGGCGGATCTCGGCGGTACCGGTCTTGCCTCCGACTTCCTGAAGCGCTGCACACTCGTCATCGGGCTCGGTATCGCAAAAACCCTCGAACGCCACCCGTGCTGTTCCGGTCGGGCTGTTTAGCACCCCGTTTAGATCTGCCTTGAGGTCCTCGATCGTGTTTGGTCGCAGAGTGAGCTTGTCGGCGGCGCTCGGGGGGTTGGTGAACAGCAGGTTGTTCTCGGCATCGCGTACCGAATCCACCACTCGTGGTTCCCAAACGGTGCCGTTGGTTACCAGCGCTGCATAGGCAACGGCCATCTGCAAGGGGGTCACGTTCAGCGCGCCCTGTCCGGTCGCGATGTTCATCAGATCACCACCAGACCAACCACCCTCGGCTCTTACCAGTCCGGTCTTGTTCTGCTGATTTGTCTGGAACCACTCGCGATCGGGGACCAGGCCCGCCTGTTCGAACGGAAGATCGATGTTGGTGGGATTACCAAGCCCGAGTCGGACGGCAAATTGCTGCAGAAGATCCTCGGGCCAATCGACGCCACGCTGCCGCCAGATTCTCAACGCAATCGACCAGTAGTAGCTGTTTACCGATTGCGCCAGCGACTCCGACAGATCTACCAACCCGTGTCCGCCGTCCTTCCAGTCATTTAGCGGCGGGGTGTTGGGAAACAGCAGCTCGCCGTCACTGAAGAAGAGGGTTGGATCGGACTCTTGATCGACCGTATCGCGGTACTCCTCTTCGATCACGGGCGAGATCAGATGCTCGCGAGCCAACGCATTTACGATCACCTTGAACGACGACCCAGGGGGATACAGGCCCTGAATGGCAAAGTTGTTGAACACGGCCTTTGCCGACAACTCCTCCCACTCCGGTTGGGATAGGCGCCCATCACTAAAGATCGAAGGATCGAACGCGGGTACCGAGGCCATGGCTATTACCGAACCGTCGGTGGGGTCGAGAACAACGGCTGCACCCCGCAGCGCCGGTTCACCGTCTTGTCGAGCCAGCGCCACCCCAGCAGTAAGCGCGCTCTCCACGAACCGCTGCGTGTCCAGATCGATAGTGGTGATGATCGATCCCCCCGGCTGCGGTGGACGCTCGTCGAGGACGCCCAGAATCTCGCCTGCGGCGTTTACCCGGTAGGTGATCTGTCCAGGAGTCCCACGCAGGAGACCGTCGTAGGACTTCTCGACTCCGAATTTGCCGACCCGGTCGTTGATCTCGATTTCGACGCGCGCCAGGTCGGAGTCATCCGGCGAGCCAATGTACCCAACGATATGGGCAGCCGTTTCGGCGAGCGGATAGACCCGAAACGGTACCGCTTGGACCGTAACGCCCGGAAAGTCCTCGATGTTCTCAAGGACGAAGATGCCCGTCGACTGGGTGATCTGATCACCCAAAGCGAACCGCGCCCCCGGACCCTTGTCCTCGAATTCCTGTCGGATCTCTGAAGCCGGAATCGCGAGAAGTGCCGACAGGTTTCGGGTCAGGAACTCCTCGGCCGTGTCGTCGACCAGTTTGCGGTCGACCACAACCCGCAGAGTGGCAACCGTCCCCGCCAGAAGCTCCTTTCCGGAGCTATCAAAGATGTCGCCTCGTGGGGCCTCGACCTCTACTACCCGAACTCGCTGCTCATAGGCCACGTCGAGTGAAGTCGTGACATCGGTGACCTGGAGAAACCAGAGACGCAGCAGAAGAACGCCGAAGAATCCGGCCGTAAGAGCGCCGATCGCAACCAGGCGCCATCCGAGTTTCATACCTGGTACGGGTTCTGCTTGTCGCTCACTCCTAAGGCCCAAGTGAGGAGCGGCAAAACCAAGCCGGTGAGGGCCACGTTGTAAAGAGAGGGCACGAGAATATTGCGCAAGAATCCTGCGTCGGCGAGCGTCTTCTCCCCGAAGATCGTACCCAGCACCGCGAATAGCGTGATGCCTCCCACCGACAGGCCAAACACGAACGGAGCCAGCAGCGAGAAATCTTCCTCCAGCCGATCACGGATTCGCACCACGAGGTAAGCAACAGTTGTCAACGTCAGCGCCCAGAGCCCCAAGGCGGATTGCGACAACAGGTCCTCGAGAAGGCCGGCCGAGAAACCGGTAAAGAGAGCGAACTCTGCCGGAAGGTGCCTGGCAAAAGCAATAACGACCAACATGACCAACGCCGGTGCGGCATCGAAAGGCCGAAATCGCAGGAACAAGGTCGTCTGCAAGGCGGCAGCAAGGATGATCGACCCAACCACCACCACAGCCCGTCGGTACTTGAGGGTTGTATTCATCAGCCGCCCTCCTCACCGGTGCCAGTCGTCCCTTCGCCCTCGCCCTCCCCGGTCGGGATCGACGTTTCGGTCGGCAACCCTTCGTCAGATTCGCCCTCGGCCGGCGGCTCGTCGGACGGAATGATGATCGGCGGACGCTCCAGATCCTCGAGATCCTGAATCCCTGCCTCGTCGCGGGTAAAGACCAACACTCGAACGAAATCGATACGGGTCACCTGTGCAGTGGGCTCGGCCGTGGTGCGAAGTGAGAAGCTGACTTCTGATCGGGCTGGCTCCAACACACGCGCAACCGGGATTCCGGCTGGGAAGCGACCATCGGCGGTGCTGAGCGTATCGCCCTCGACCACGGCCGCGTCGGTGTTGAACATCTCAAGCACCATCGGCGCCGACCCGCGACCAGTGAGAACTCCCGTCTCTCCGGTTCGGTCTACCCGCACCGCGACCCGAACCGACGGATCGGTGATGAGTTGGACGCGCGAGACCTCGTCGGTCACCGAAATGACGCGACCGACCAAGCCTCCCTCGTCGACCACCGGCATATCGACCGTGATTCCGGCGGAGCGACCGCGGTCGATGACGCGGGAGTGGTCGAATTCGGAGACTCCCACGGCAAGCACCTGGGCCACAATCGAGTCGAGTTCTGCAGGCGGCTCGAGCCCCAGGATCGCCTCCAGCTCACCAACCCTTGTCTGCAGGCTTTTAGCCTCGACGAGCTCGCGCTCAAGCGCGATTACTTCATCTCGCAAACGCCGGTTTTCGCCGCGCAGGCTAAAGATGTCGGAAAGGTCCTCGAGGAATTCAGCCACCGGACGGGTCCCCACCGACACCACACGCTGCACCGGGGTAAACACGTCCTGAACCCCCTCGCGCAGGGTTCCTCCGATCCCGGCACCGCTGGCGCGCAGATCAACGGTGATGAGCACCAACGAAACGATGATCAGTCCAATAAAGACGCCCGTCGGTCTATCGACACTGGTCGGCCGCCACACTGCGGCCTCCTTCTACAGACGTCCCGCGGTCGTGGTCAGGAGCTCCTGGAGCATGTCGAAGTCCTCCAGACAGCGACCCGAACCGACCACCACCGAATGCAGAGGACGGTCGGCGGTGATAACCGGAGTCCCGGTCTCATTGGCGATTCGAACGTCGAGACCACGCAACAGCGCACCACCGCCGGTAATGACAATTCCCCGGTCCATGATGTCGGCAGCCAACTCCGGTGGTGTCTTGTCGAGACAGAATTTGACCGCGTCGACGACTCCCTGCACGGATTCCTCGATGGCCTCGCGGACCTCGGCAGCCGAGATGATTACGGTCTTGGGCAAACCGCTGACCAGGTCTCGTCCACGGATTTCGGCATTGGGCTCATCGGTAAACGGCCAGGCCGACCCGACCGCCATTTTGAGTTGCTCGGCAGTGCGATCGCCGAGGAGGAGGTTGTACTCCTTCTTCACCCAGTTGACGATGGCCTCGTCGAACTCATCGCCTCCAATACGGGCGCTCTTGGCGACAACGATTCCGCCCAGCGAAATCACGGCGACCTCAGTGGTACCGCCACCAACATCGACGATGACCGACCCGGCTGGTTCATGAATCGGAAGGTCGACTCCGATGGCCGCCGCCATCGGCTCTTCGATCGTATAGGCACGACGAGCACCGGCGTGATACGCGGCTTCCTCGACAGCGCGACGTTCCACACCCGTGATGCCCGATGGCACGCAGACAATGATCCGAGGACGGGCCCATCGCCGCGGCTGGACCTTCTTGATGAAGTAGCGCAGCATCTTCTCAGTGATGTCGAAGTCGGCGATCACACCTTCACGCAGAGGACGAATCGCCTGGATGTGCGACGGAGTACGTCCGATCATGCGCTTGGCCTCGAGCCCGACGGCGACCGCGGAGTTGTCGCGCGTGTTCATGGCCACGACTGACGGTTCATTGAGCACGACGCCTTGTCCGCGGACATAGACCAGCGTGTTCGCTGTACCGAGGTCGATGGCCATGTCTCGAGTCGCCAGCGACATCAATGAAGACATGTACTACAGCCCCTTAGGGATTTCGGGAAGTGTAACCAATACGGGCGCTATGCAAAGAACAGTTGGATTTCGCGCTCTGCGCTGGCAATCGAATCCGATCCGTGCACGATGTTCTCCGTCATGATCGTCCCGAAGTCGCCCCTAATGGTTCCGGGAGGTGCTTCCGCCGGATTGGTCGGACCCATCTGGGTGCGCGCGATCGATACCGCGGAGGGGCCGGACCACTCCATTGCAACTACCGGGCCACTCGTGATGAAGGCCACCAGATCGGCAAAGAACGGCTTCTCCGAGTGCTCGCCGTAGTGGCGCCCAGCGAGGTCCTCGTCGATGGTGAGCATGCGCATCTGTTCGAGGATCAGCCCCTTGCGCTCCAAACGGCCTATCACCTCGGCAACGAGGCCTCTTTTAACCCCGTCAGGCTTGACCATGACAAAGGTGTGTTCCATGCGGTGCCTTCTCATCTCGGAAACGATCGGAGGCTAGTGGCCGATAACCCATTCCCAGCTTCGCCGGGGTTGTTCCTTCGTCAGGTCCGCGATGCTCATTCGCCCGAAAAGGCTGCCCTCGCCTCACCGACCAGGTAGATGGAGCCGGTGACAAGCACCGGGTTACCCGATGCGATCGCTGCATCCAGAGCAGCGCTGGTCGAGTCGTAGGCAGCGACCGGGATATCGAAGGCCGACTCGACGATCGATGCAGTCTCCGCAGCCGGCCGGGCCCGAGGGCTATTCACCGCAACAGCGTGCATCGCCGTCACGAGCTCGCGAAACGGCTCCAGCATCGCCGGCATATCCTTGTCAGCCATCGTCCCAAAGACAATCTCCCACCGAACGCCAGGCATCTCCTCGCGCAGAGCCGCAGCCAGCGCCACCATCGCCTCCGGATTGTGAGCCCCATCAACCATCAGCAGAGGCTCGGCACCCAGGATCTCCATTCGCCCCGGCGTTGTCACCGTCGCTGCCGCCTGGCGGACGCCCGCCTCGTCCAGAGCCCGCCCCAATAGTGCCTCCACTGCAGCCACCGCCGTGGCGAAGTTCCGGATTTGATGGCGACCCCGCAGCCGCAACTCGACGTCGGTGTACTCCTCGTAAATGGAATGGATGTCAAAGGTCCATCCGCCATCGGTCAAGCGCTCGTCGGTGACAGAAAAGTCCCTACCCGCACTGAACCAAGTGGCGCCGCGTTCGGCAGCGACCTTCTCGGCCACAAGTTGTGCATCGGGGTGGAGATCACCCGTCACCAAGAGCGCGCCCTCGTCGAGAATCGCAAACTTCTCAGCAGCGATCTTGGCGATGGTGTCGCCGAGATAGGCCGTGTGTTCGAGGCCAATGGTCGTGACAACGGCGACCTCCGACCGAGCGGCATTCGTCGCATCGAGTCGCCCACCCAAGCCGGTCTCGATCACGGCAGCGTCGACCGCCTTTTCGGCAAACCACGCATAGGCGAGCGCCACCGTCAGTTCGAAGTAGGTGATGCCATCACCGCTGCGCTCCACGCAGAGGTCGACGATCGGTGCCAGCTCCTCCATCGCGGAGGCAAACTGATCCCGAGTCATCGCTTGAAGTCCGTGCTCGAAACGCTCCTCGACAAGGTGCAGGTGAGGCGAAGTGAGGATGCCCGGGGTCAAACCATGCCCCGATATCAGATTTGCGGCCATCCGCACGGTGCTTGTCTTCCCGTTGGTACCGGCAACGTGAATGATCGGGTAACCGTCCTCGGGGTTCGCCAGCAGATCGAGTAGGGCCGAGATTCGCTCCAGACCCGGCTTTATCCCCTGGCCGATATGGGCGTCGAGGTAGGCAATGGCGGCTTCGTATTTCGTGACTACCCCAGTTCTTCGAGCTGTGACTGGAGCTTCTCCAGGCGGGCCTGAGCGGCCTCGATCTTGACGCGCTGTTCAGCCACAACCTCTGCGGGAGCCTTCGCCACGAACTCGGGGTTTGCAAGTTTCTTATCGCTTTGCGCAATCGTCGCCTCGGCCTCAGCAAGAGCGCGCCCGATTCGTTCCCGCTCGACGTCGACGTCGACAACTCCTTCCAGCGAGATAAATGCCTGGAGGGATCCGGCCACGATCCGTGTGTGCGGCGCGTCCGCCGGCGGGGCATCAACCGAGCTGGGATGCACCGCAACCATGGAAGCGAGTTGATCGGCCCACCAATCCTCGACCAATCCGTCGGGATCGAGCAGTCCGACCGACAACTCCGCCCGCGGTGAGATCCCGTGCTCAGCACGGAACCTCCTGATCCCGATCATCAGATCCCGGAGAGGCTCAAACCCCGCGGGCCCGACGACGGACGGCGGTACCGGCCAATCGGACGTCGCAACAAAGCCCTCGCCGACCAATTCAGACCAGAGCTCCTCAGTGACGTACGGAATCGCCGGGTGAAACAGCTTTAGAAGATCGCGCAGGACGACCCCGACCGTCTGCCCGATTTGGGTATCGCCGGCTCGCAGCGGTCCCTTGGCCAATTCGAGGAACCAGTCAAAGACTTCGGACCACGCGAAGGTGTACAGAAGACCAAAGGCATCGCTGAACCGGTAGGCATCGAGCAGGTCGTCGAATTCGCCGGTCGCCGCAGCGAGTCGAGACAGCACCCAAGCTTCTTCGGGGCCGGGCTCTTCCGGATAACCTCCGGAGGCCGGAACGGAACCCGGCTCAATGTGCCGGAGAGCAAATCGGACCGCGTTCCACAACTTGTTTCCAAAGCGGCGAGCTGCATCGACCCACTCGTCGGAATACGGGATGTCTTGTCCGGGACTGGCAGCCTGCATCAGGGCAAGCCGCAGTGGATCTGCTCCATGAGTCTCAACGACCACAAGCGGGTCGACGGTGTTACCTACCGACTTTGACATCTTGCGGCCATCTGGGGCCCTGACCATGCCGTGGATGACGACATCGGTGAAGGGTTTCTGACCTGTGAGGTGCAGCCCGAACTGGATCATGCGTGCCACCCAGAACGAGATGATGTCATATCCAGTGACAAGGGCGGAGTTGGGGTAGAAGGTCGCGTAGTCGTCGGACTCCTCCGGCCAGCCCAGCGTCGAAAACGGGAAGAGCCCCGAGGAGAACCAGGTGTCGAGCACATCAGGGTCCTGCCTCAGTTCGGTGGATCCGCAGGAACAAGCGATCGGAGGATCCACCGCCACCGTCACCTGCTCACAGGAATCGCAGTACCAAGCCGGGATCCGGTGGCCCCACCAGATCTGGCGAGAAATCGTCCAATCCCGAAGATTCTCCATCCAATGGAAGTAGGTCTTCTCCCACCTCTTCGGGGCGAATCGGATCTCACCGTTCTTGACCGCTTCGATGGCCGGACCAACCAACGGACCGACGCGAACGAACCATTGGTCGGAGAGATAGGGCTCGACGACGGTGTCGCACCTCTGACAGTGACCGACCGAGTGATCGTGCGGTTCGACTCCGACCAAGGCGCCTTCGGTTTGGAGTGCCTCCTTTACGGCCTCACGGGCATCAAACCGATCCATGCCGGCAAACTGTCCGCCGTTTTCGTTCACGACTCCGCTTTCATCGAGAATGACGACACGATCGAGACCGTGCCGATCGCCGATCTCGAAGTCGGTCGGATCGTGAGCCGGTGTCACCTTCACTGCACCGGTGCCAAAGTCAGGATCGACCGCATCGTCGGCGATGACCGGGATCTCCCGCCCCACGAGAGGCAAGGTGACCGTCCTGCCGATCATGTCGCGGTAGCGCGTATCGTCGGGATGAACAGCCACAGCGGTATCGCCGAGCATCGTCTCAGCGCGAGTGGTGGCAACCTCGATACCGCCATCACCGTCGGTAAATGGGTACCGGATGTGAACCAGTTCGCCTGTCTCGTCACTGTGGATCACCTCGACATCGCTGATCGCGGTGTGATCCCGAGGACACCAGTTGATGATCCGATTGCCCCGATAGATCAAGTCCTCTTCGTAGAGGTCGACGAAGACCTTCTTCACCGCTGCGGAGAGCCCCTCATCCATTGTGAAGCGCTCCCGCGACCAGTCCGTCGAAAACCCCATGCGGCGGATCTGCTCAGTGATCCGCCCACCCGATTTCGCCTTCCACTGCCAGACCTGCTCGACGAAACGCTCCCGGCCCAGCTCGCGGCGGTCCAATCCTTCGTTGGCAAGTTCGCGTTCGACGACTATCTGAGTGGCGATGCCGGCGTGATCGGTCCCGGGGAGCCACAGCGCGGCGTAACCCTGCATTCGCTTGCGGCGAATGATCACGTCCTGGATGGTCAGATCGAGAGCATGGCCCATGTGTAGGGCGCCGGTGACGTTGGGGGGCGGGATGACGATGCAGAAGGGCTCGCCGCCCGGGTTTACCTCAGGCGCGAATACGCCGGCGGTCTCCCAGCGGGAATACCACTCCGATTCGACCTTCTGGGGGTCGTACGCCGCTTCCATCACATTCCCTCATGCGAAGGCGTGATGATAGACCCAAGGTGGAGCCGCCCGGCGCACCGACTCAGCACGCTTTAGCGACCTCCTTTGCCAAAGCAGAAGCCGACGCCTGAGCGTCGGCCTCTGAGTCCCTTCCTCGGCACGGGGTGGTCAAACCCCGGCTGCAAAATGTGGAGAATCTCGATCACCAAAACCATATCTGGTTGCACGACTACTGCCAACGGCCAATCGAAGAAACTCCGGGTGACTAGTCAGTAGCGATCAGCGATCAGCAATCAGCAAGATTGTTGACTGGAAACTGGTCAGCGAAACCCCCCACCAACGGCTTCGCCGTTGACTCCCCCCAAAGGGGAGAGTGGTTCGGACTGGAGACTGGGGACTGAAGACTGAGGACTTCCTCAGGCACTTCGCTCTTCGGTGCCCTTGCCGATGTCGGACATCGGGATGAGTGTCGGGTTTACGCGATCGCGCACGGCTTCCTCGTCGACGACCACCCTGGCGACATCTTCTCGACCGGGGAGGTCGTACATCGTGTCGAGCAAGACCTCTTCGAGGATCGCTCGAAGTCCACGTGCGCCAGTCGTGCGCAGCAACGCCTGGTCGGCGATGGCCTCGAGGGCGTCATCGCTGAATACGAGTTCGACCCCGTCCATTTCGAAGAACTTGGCGTACTGCTTGATGAGCGCGTTCTTTGGTTCGAGGAGGACCCTGATGAGCTGTTCTCTATCGAGATCGTGCACGGTGGTCGTCACCGGTAGACGTCCGACGAACTCCGGAATCAGGCCGAAGGCCATGAGATCTTCCGGGAGCACCTCGTCCAACGTGTCGCCGTCACGCTCGCGGTCGCTGTGAACGTGGGCGTCGAAGCCGATGGCCCGCTTGCCTATCCGCCGCTCGATGATGTGCTCTAGTCCGGAGAACGCTCCTCCACAGATGAACAGCATGTTGGTGGTGTCGATCTGCAGGAATTCTTGATGCGGATGCTTGCGACCACCCTGTGGAGGGACTGAGGCAACCGTCCCCTCGAGGATTTTGAGCAATGCCTGCTGAACGCCTTCGCCCGAGACATCCCGCGTAATCGATGGGTTCTCGGCCTTTCGGGCGACCTTGTCGATCTCATCGATGTAGACGATCCCGGCCTCGGCCCGCTTGATGTCGTAATCGGCGGCCTGGATGATCTTGAGCAGGATGTTCTCGACGTCCTCGCCCACATAACCGGCTTCGGTCAGAGCCGTTGCGTCCGCGATCGCAAACGGGACATTGAGCACCTTTGCCAGCGTCTGCGCGAGCAAGGTCTTTCCCGAACCGGTCGGGCCAACGAGGAGAATGTTGGATTTCTGGAGTTCGATGTCGTCCTTGGCGCGCTGCCCCGCTCGAACCCGCTTGTAGTGGTTGTATACCGCGACCGAAAGCACCTTCTTGGCACGGTCCTGTCCGACCACGTAGTCCTCGAGGAAACCGAAGATCTCGGCCGGCTTGGGCAACTCACTGAATGGAGTCTCATCCGTGGTGGCGAGTTCCTCTTCGATGATCTCGTTGCACAGATCGATGCACTCGTCACAGATGTAGACGCCGGGTCCGGCGATCAGCTTCTTTACTTGCTTCTGCGACTTGCCGCAGAACGAGCATTTCAGAAGATCGCCGCCCCCTGGCGTGGTCTCACCGAATTTCGACATCAGAGTTTCCTTCGGCCTCAGCCCTCGACTGCCTTGAGCGATCTTCCTTCGAGCACAACGTCGACGACGCCATAATCCTTGGCCTCACTCGCCGTCATCCAGAAGTCACGATCGGTATCTGTCTTGATCTTCTCGAGGTCCTGACCGGTGTGATCGGCCAACATCACGTTCATCTCTTCACGCACCCTCATGATCTCCCTGGCGTGAATTTCGATGTCCGTCGCCTGTCCTTCGAGACCACCAATGTGAGGTTGGTGGATCATCACTCGGGCGTGCGGGAGCGCAAAGCGTTTACCCGGCGTCCCCGATGCAAGCAACACTGCGGCAGCCGAAGCGGCCTGTCCCATGCAATAGGTGGCGACATCTGGCTTGATGAAGTGCATCGTGTCGTAGATGGCCATCAGCGAAGTCATGACTCCGCCCGGTGAATTGATGTAGAGCGAAACGTCCTTCTCCGGATCATCGCCCTCGAGATGCAACAACTGAGCCATGACGAGATTCGCCACGTTGTCGTCAATGGGAGTACCCAAGAAGATGATTCGTTCGCCGAGCAGTCGGCTGTAGATATCAAAGGCGCGCTCACCGCGGCTCGTCTGCTCGACGACCGTGGGCACCAGGTAGCTGTTTTCGATCATTCATCGACCTCCGCGGGCTCTTGCCCGTCGTCCGTGGGGCGGTCCTTTTCGGCTTCTTTCGATTCTGAACTCACGTCCGGCTCTTCTGTCTCGCCGGCTTGCACCGGCTCTTCGTGCCCTTCGGCGTCCGCCTCGTCAGCCCTCAAATCGATCTCGTTGCCGTTGCCATCGACCGGAACCGCCAGCTCGAGGAGTCGGTCGACAGCCTTGCGGCGCAGAATATCACCGGATAGGGCATTCTCCTGTCCTCCTTCGACCAGAGCCGTCTTGTACTCATCAAGTTCCATATCCGACGCCGTAGCCAACTGCACCAAGGTCTCATCCATTTCGGATTCCTCGACCACTATCTTCTCGGCCTCGGCAACCGACTCGAGCAACACCCGGGTCTTTACGTTTACTTCGGCCTGCGAACGGAGATCGGCAAGAAATGCCGATTGATCTTGGCCGGTAAGAGCCAGGTACTGGGCGAACTCGATGCCTTGCTGCTCCAGTCGGTGGGCAAAACGATGGAAGACGGAATCCATCTCAGCTTGGGCGAGAGCGTCGGGTAGTTCGATGTCGAGCGCCTCGGTCAGGTCCTGAAGGAGTATCCGCTCGAATTCGGCCCGCATCCCGGCCCGCCGAATCTTGGACAGCTGCTCGGCCAACGACTCGCGCATCTCAGTGATGGTGTCGAACTCGGTCATGTCGTCGACCCATTCGTCTGTGAGTTCGGGCAACCTCTTGGTCTTGACCTGCTTTATCAATACACGCACATTGACATCGGTACCGCCATCGTCGCCAAAGGACTGCGGCAAGGTCGCCTCGAACTCCTCAATGCTGCCCGCAGCTCGCCCTCGCAACGCGTCATCCATACCCTCAAGGAACATCCCGGCTCCGACCTCAAAGAGCATGTCGGTCGCCGATCCGGCGGCGAATTCCTCTCCCTCTTTCGAGGTAGTTACGTCGACGATCACGAAATCTCCATCAAACGCTTCTCGATCCACATCATCGAGATCGGCGAACTGATCGCGCATCCGCTCGATTTGTTCTTCGACCGCCGCGTCATCAACTTCGGGAGCATCAAGCTCGATCTTGCGGCCCTTGTATTTGGGAACCTTCTTCACTGTGGGCCAGAGCGTGACCAGAACATCCACCTCTACGCCGTCGTCGGCATCGCGGATCTCCGAAAGCCGCGGCATGACGGCGGGTTCGAGTTCGGTTTCCTCCAGCGCAACCGTGAGCACGGCAGGAAGAGCGTCATCGATGGCTTCTCGACGCAGGTTTTCAACGCCGACTGTCGATTCGACGACCTGCATTGGTGCCTTGCCGGGACGGAATCCCTTGATCTTCATGTCGCCTGCGAGGCGTCGCGCCGCAGTCTTCTTGGCGGGACCTATCGCATCCTCGCCAATGGTCAGCGTGAGCATTCGCTCGAACGGACCGACGTTCTTGACCTTGCTCACGAGGGCTCCTTCGCTCTCCGCACAACAGAGCGAGACGATGCGGCGCTTGTCGCAGCCCGTCTCGCAGCTTGATGATGAGTTTCCGACGGCTCGCCGCCAGGTGGCTGGCGGCTCACGGTCGCCGGGTCCGCGCCACATAGCGCGTCCCACTTCGGGGTGACCGAGGGGATTTGAACCCCCGACATCCGGGATCACAACCCGGCGCTCTAACCAGACTGAGCTACGGCCACCAAGTCAGAGTCCGGCGCCCCCGGAAGGATTCGAACCTCCGACCAAGAGCTTAGAAGGCTCCTGC
>CAXMOL010000146.1:0-2441 GCA_964194935.1 uncultured Kiloniellaceae bacterium | reverse complement strand
GACAACCACAACCACCACCGCGCCGCCGACAACCACAACCACCACCGCGCCGCCGACAACCACAACCACCGCCGCGCCCTCCGTAGGGGCGTCAGGTGCTTCGGGAGGCCAACCATCGAATGACGCACCGAGCGATATAGCTCTTGCTGCGCTACTCGATCCTGCGGAGGCAGCGACATTTCGGTCAGAGGTCAACTCAAGCATGTCCGGTGACTTCCTCGAGGGACTCGACCTCGTGGTATCGCCACCAATCGCTACTGCTCTCCTCTCACCGGTCCTTGTATTGGAGGCATTCGCTCGGGCTCTCTCTGATGCGGGACAGGCAATTGTGCTGCCTGGTCTGCTACTCGCCTTTGGGGTTCTCTACCTGTCCAACGAGGCGAGAGTCAAGGCGCTGCTTACCCGGGTCGCCGATCCGGAAGGAGATGATCGATGACCTCGCGTCTGGCAACCCGGCAAGCAAGGGGCGGAGAAGACCCATCCAACGGAATCCCCTCCGATGCCCACCACCAGGCTGGAGCGTGGCTGCGGAGGCTACCCAAGGGTGTGATCGCCGGTCTTGGCCTATCCCTAGTTGTCGCGCTGGTCGCCACTGCTGTCGTCTTCTCGCTAGCCAACGGTACTTTCGACGTTGCCGGATTCGGCTCGACGGGGATCTATGCGGAGGCCTCTCTCAGTGGAGCTGCGGCCACACGCAACCGAGCCGTTCAGGCGCAACTGCTCAGCGAAGCACAGGATCGAGGACTCGTCACCGCGGACGAAGTCGCCGAAAGCCTCGAAAGCACAGCAGCGGCGGCAACCGAACTCGATCGGCGCACAGCTCTGTTGATCGATGAGCTCGGCGACGGGGTGGCGGCGGCAGAGATCGCCTCGCGTACTAGCGCGTTCATCGCTGTCGTTGACCAGATAATCGCCGAGCTTGGCCGCAACGAACCTTCACAGATCGCTGCCGCCGCCGACTTGGACGACGCTTACGCCGCCCTTGCTGGTGTGCTCGTGGAGCAGCGAGACGGATCGATAGCTCAAATCCATCTAGCTCGCGACGACGCCGGACGTCTCGCCGATGGCGCACGGTTCCTTGTTGCGCTTTTTGTTCCTGTCGGGGTGCTGCTCGCCTACCGGGCTCGGGTTCGTCGCGAACAGCGATCCCGAGCACTGGAGCAGCAGCTCGATAGGGAGCTGGCGGTGAATAGAACCAAGGACGAACTCATCGCCAACCTATCCCATGAGTTGCGAACCCCTTTGACGAGTATCTATGGGTTTGCCATGGAAATGACTGATCAAGAGATTCTCTCCGATCCCGTCCTGGCCACAGAGTTGGCGAGGGTAATCGCGGCCGAAGCATCCGAACTGGGGCGCATGTTGGAAGACCTCTTAACTGCCGCCACCGCCGATTACGACGGTCTTGTCGTCTCTATCGAGGAGGTAGATCCAATAGCTGAGGTCACAGAAGTGCTTGCCCCGGTAATGCTCACCGGCGTCGCGATTCCTGCCACATTGCAACCCGCGATCATCCTTGCCGACCGTTTCCGATTGAGGCAGATCGTCCGCAACCTTGTTTCCAATGCGCGGCGACACGGAGGGCCAAATGCCACAGTCACAGGACGCATCGATGGCAGTCGATACACCATCGAGGTCAGCGACGACGGACCAGGAGTCCCAGCCGAACTGGAAGAGCGCCTATTCAGCCGATTCATCCACGAGGGGACCACCCCGCTAACAACCGGCTCGGTTGGCCTCGGTCTCGCGATCGCGCACCTCCTCACGACCCGGACCGGTGGGACCATTGCCTATCGACGCGAAGGAGCCACATCCGTATTCGCCGTCACCTACCCCCTTGCCTCCCGCTTCATGGATGACCGTCAACTCTGAAGCACCGATAGTTCAAGAACGCGGCGCGGCGGCAGATATCGATTCTCTTCCGAAAGCCGATCACGCAGGACCCCTAGATGCCCCTGGCCCACCCAACCGGTAGCGCATATCCGGCTGGGAGGGATGATGTGGCCTGTGTGGCACGCACCGGTTGGGCGGTGGAACACCGCTTGAGCTGATGTTCCAGCTCGGTTGGGTCACTTCGCCGTCCCGTTGGTGCATGCCGCCCCTTTGCCCTAAGCGAGTGAAAGGGGAGAATGTGGGTGGGGTCTGACCCGATATCCGGCTGACTCGCCGCCAGGCGATGTCTTGATAATGACCTGTCGACCCCACCCACCACGCCTACTGCGGACGGTGTGACCTAATAAGAGCCTGGCCACCACCGGGTGTGGCCCATCCCAGTCCTTTCCACCCAACCCACGAGCTCCTTGAAATACGAGACTCAATACGGGGCGCCCACTCCCGGGGGTAGCGCATATGTGCCGATATGGGCGGGGGCCGCAGGCAGCCCGCGTTGGGCCAGATCGTCAGCTTTGGGGATTGCCTTCTGACGCGTTGTCGGCCATTAT
>CAXMOL010000145.1:0-9318 GCA_964194935.1 uncultured Kiloniellaceae bacterium | reverse complement strand
GGAGATATCCGCCTTTTGCAGGGCGGCGGCGATCACCTGCTCGGTTCGTTGCCAGATCTCGAGAGCATCGTGTTCCACCCATCCAGGCTGCGGATAGATCTGGCGATGTTCCTGCTGATCCATCGACACGATGCCGCCTTGTGAGTCGACGACGACGAATCTGGTGCTTGTCGTCCCCTGATCGATGGCGCCGACGTACATGGTCGCGACCCTACCCAGCGACGACAGACGAGAAGCGACGGTCTGAACGGTGGGGGGATCCTCCAACTCTGACAACGCCAGTCGCTATTCGCTCTCGCCAATCCCCAGCCGCTGCGATGCCTCCCCAGCGTATTGACGGGCTGCTTCCTTCCCATCGGAGGCGAACGTAGCCAAGACATCGGCTGCCTCGACGATGAGCAGGGCAACATCGGACTCCTCGTTCTTGGAGAAGCGCCTCAATACGAAATCCGCCGGCTCCATCCGGCCCGGAGGACGGCCAACTCCGAACTTGAGGCGCCAGAACTCACGCGACCCGACCGACTTGGCAATAGAAGCCACACCGTTATGGCCACCCGCCCCGCGATCGAACTGAAACCGCAGTCTTCCAAATGGAAGGTCGATGTCATCGTGGACAACCACGAGATGGTCGAGATCAACGCCGTAGTACTTGATGAGCCCGGCGACCGGCCCGCCCGACTCATTCATATAGGTCGTCGGAAGAGCGAGAGCTGCCGTCCCGGATCCGATCGAGGTCTCAGCAACCTGGGCTCGAATCCGCTTCGGAGCCCGCTTGAACTTGGCCCCGTCGGCGGCCCGACGCAAGACAGGCTCACCGACGTTGTGACGAGTGCCTTCGTACTCGGAACCGGGGTTCCTCAGTCCAACGAACAGCAGACGGTCGATCAGCCTTCGCCCTCAGAGTCGTCGGCACCCTCGGCGGCGTCGGCGCCCTCGATCGGAACGCCGTCCTCGTCGAGCTCCACCGGCTCGATCACATTGCCGTCCTCGTCGTATTCGATCGGCACAATCGGCATGCCGTCCTCGTCGAGCTCGACTTCGGGAGTCTCGACCTCGAGGATGCGAGGGATGATCACGTTGACGAGTGGCGCTCCGGGGTCATCGAGGATCTCGACGCCTTCGGTAGCAGGCAAGTCGCCCACGGTGAGATTGTCTCCGACCTCGAGTGCGGAGATATCCAGTGCAATCGACTGGGGAATCTCCATCGGCAGAGCAGACACCATCACCGAGGTGCGAATCGTCTCGAGGATTCCACCGTCCTTGGCCCCTTCGGGCTCGCCGGTGAAGTCGATACCGACCTCGGCAGTGATCTTCTCGTCGAGCGAGACGTTGATGAAGTCGAGATGGATGATGTCGCCACGCACCGGGTGGCGTTGCAGTTCTCGGGCAACAGTTAGGTACTTGTTGCCGCCCACTTCGAGGCTGATGAGTGCGTTGGTACCGGCATCGGTGTGCAGAGCCGCATATAGGTCACGGCGGTCCACCGTGAGCGGGGTGTTATCGAGTCCGCGCCCATAGAGCACACCAGGCACGCCACCGGCGGCACGCAGCCGACGGCTGGGCCGGGTACCCGACCCTTCGCGGCGCTCGGCGCCCAGTTTTACCTGTTCCATGCGGGACTCCTCAAAGACAAACGTGCGGAACCGAGATTATCGCACCGTTTACCCACTCTGAGCAAGACGAGGTCGGGATAAAGGGGAAGGCAAAAAGCGAACACGATGACGTTCAACGCCTTAACGCGAACACGAAACGTGACAAAACGCCGAGACTCATGGGCTCGATTGTCCAGATTCCGAATCACACTGCCCAGGACCATAAGTCCCCACGCGAGCCACAGGTTTGCCGGAAACAGTTGGGAGGCCCTGAGGGGGCCTCCCAACTGGCATCGGCATCCCAGCGAGTCTCAGCCGCTGACTGACAGGATGTCGGCGTTCATCGTCGGTGCATGGGTTGCACAGATGATCTTGTAGTGGCCGAGGTCGTCAGCCGTGAACTCGAGGACGAGTTCCCGCCCACGATTTAGCTCAACGACGTCGGTCACTTTGGTGCCGTCAGGTGCTTCCACCCACATTTGGTGAGAGTCGCCATTGATCCCGAAGAACCGGAGGGTGACGTCGTCGCCATTGACGACTGACATGGCGCCGGGGCTGTAGAGGTATGTCGCGACCTGCCACTTGTTCGGATTGTCGGCGTCGTACTCGCCCGGCGGCGTGAAGCCATATCCCGCCGAGAGCGTCGTCGGGTCCACCGACGGCGGATCGATCCCATCGGTGGCACCCTTGATCTCGATCACTTCGATGTCGAAGGTGACGTCAGACGCCGGAGCGCCCGAGTCGTCGTCCCCACACGCCGCGAGCACGAGGGCCATCAACACCAAGAGAATGATTGACTGTTTGCGCATTCGTTGCTCCTTTCTGAGCCATGGCAACGTACGTCTCGAGTCCGGGCGGCCGTGAGTGCCGACGGTCGCCATGTGGGCACAGCTTTGGGCTCCACGTTGCAGGCCATTCGGCCCGGTGACGAGCGCGTCGTTTGCGACCCCTCTAGGGTCCTTTGGCCCTAGAGGGGTACCGTCTCAGTGGGAACCCTCATAGGAATGAGGGGGCAACCGACTCGACGCACCTATCGTGCCGCCTGGCGAGAACTGGGCCGGTTGGGTCGTGTCGCCTTCTTCGGAGTCTTCGTCTCCGGAATCGTTGCCGTCTCTCTCGGATTCCTCGTTCCGGCGGCCGTTCGGGGTCACCTGGTGGCGGCTCGCGTAGACGAGCTGCAACGGGCGGTCGACACGGTGGTCCACGCCGCAGCCCCCAGCGATTTCGTGCCCGGTGCCGACTTTTCGAAGTTCGCCGAAGCCGCCCGGCTCCGTTTGTTGGGCGGCGATACCGTGCGGGTCAAGCTGTGGGATTCGGTCGGACGGATCTTGTGGTCGGACGAGGAGCGCCTCATTGGCCGGAGATTCAACCTACAGGGTGATCTCAAACTGGCCTTCGAAGGAGATACCGCCGTCGAGGAAACCGCCCTGACAGACGATGAGAACGAATTCGAACGCGATCTCGGTCCCCTCATCGAGTTCTATCTTCCAGTGAGCGGCGCCGACGGGGAGATCGCAGCGGTGTTCGAGGTGTACCAGCGCCTCGAACCGTTCAATGAGACTCTTGCCGGAGTTCGGGCCAGCACCTGGATCAGGATCGGGTCGGGACTGGGTGTCCTGATGTTGTTCATGGGCTCGCTCACTTTGGTGACTCTGCGCGGGGTGGAGCGCCGGAGGCGGGAGAGCGAGATGCTGCTCCGTCACAGCCTCGAGGTGCGTGAATCGGAACGGGTTCGCCTAGCGACAGCGCTGCATGACGATGTAGGCCAGCCTCTGTATCGATTGCTCTACGGGCTTGAGGCACTCAAGGACTCGAAGCTCGATCCAGGTCACGCCGCCGCTGAGGCGGAGCATCTCAGCGAACTGGTACGGGGAATGGATGACACATTGCGCGACGAGATGCGGCGGCTCCAAACGTCACCAGTCGACCAACAAGGCCTAAGAACCGCGCTGCTCGCGCTGACGACGAGCAGCAACACCCCACCCCTGATAAGCATCAACATCGACCTGGACCAAAAGCTCAGCTCGGCGGTCGAGGAGGCTCTCTACCGAGCAGCGCGGGAGGCAGTGGCCAACGCCACAAAGCACTCAGGCGCCACAAAGATCGACGTTCGCCTGAGCGAGCTGAGTGATGTTGCTGTCCTCAGTGTGGTTGATGATGGCGAGTGGCACCCCGGACCAGCGGGACTCGGTATCGCTACTGTCCGCGGCATGCTGGAGGCGATCGGCGGCGACCTCGACATCCGATCGAAGAACAGCAGCGGGACCACCGTCGTGGCCCGGGTCCCACTGAAAGAGGGACGCCGATGAGAGTCGTCATCGTCGATGACCATGCCATGGTCCGCGAGGGCATCCAGCTCATGCTCGCCAGCGACGAATCGATTGAAGTGGTTGGCGAAGCGTCCGACGGTTTGGCCCTGCTTGAGCTACTGAAAGAGACCGACGTCGACGTGGTACTGCTCGATCTGCGGATGGAGGGCATGGGCGGTCTCGAGGTGTTGGAACACTTGGACCAGATGGAGGCGCCGCCAGCAACCATCGTACTGACGATGCACGACGACCCAAGCTATCTGCGGCGAGCGATTGAACTGGGAGCTTGCGGCTTCGTGCTGAAGCGCTCAGGGCGCGCCGAACTAGTCAAGGCGTTAGTGGCGGTTGCCTCTGGAGGAGCCTACGTCGATCCCCATCTGGCGCACGCACTCGTGGATCTAGCCACATCCGAATCCGATATAGGCCAGATGGACCTCGATGAGGATTCGATCCGCCTACTCCGATTGCTGGCCTCAGGCGTAGGCAACCGCATGATCAGCGAGACCACCGGCTGGTCAGAGAGCAACCTGCGAACCCGAATTCGATCCCTGTACGCGAGTCTCGGGGTAAACCGACGTGCGGAGGCAGTAGCAGCAGCGATGCGCCTTCGCTTAATCGATTGATCGGACCGGCACTGTGTACCTTCCCAACCTCGTATCCGGCGAGACCGCCTTGGAGGGCGGCGGGGGTGCGGCTCGTACGGGCCGAAAGTCCTTTGGTGTATCGCAAGTCCGACCTTGCCGCGGTACACAGTCGGATGTCCGTCGGTTGGTGTTCTGCCACCGACGCACTGCGGCGCTCGTTGAAGCGACACTCCTCGCGTGAGCACCGGATCGGCCTGGGCTTCGAGTGGAAAGAACGAGGGATTGGTGGCGCGGCGCCGTTGGGTGTCGCTGGTCAGCAGACCCGGTCGCCTGGCGCTCATTGGTCTCGCACTGGCACTTGCCCTGGGCGTTTTCCTCGGAATCTTCATCCCGTCGGCAGTGGAGAAGAATCTTCTCGATTCGCGTACCGAGATGTTCACGCGGATTGCTGACGATCTGGTCAAAGATGGGCTGATCGATGTGGCGACGGCTTCATCCATCGAGATCGCGGAATTCGATTTGCACGTTCGTCACCGGTTGATCGGTTCGGATGTCTTTCGGGTCGTGCTGTGGAACCAGTCGGGTGTGGTCATTTACTCGGATGCGCAAGAACTCGTCGGCCTATCCCCACCGTCGGACCAGCTCACCCGGGCTCTGCGCGGAGAGCCGGTCGTCGGCACTCCGGATGCGACTGAGGGCGAGTTCGAGTCCGTGGCCGGTGTCGAACTCGTCCGCGAGTACTACCTGCCGATCACCGATCAAAACGGGGTCGTCCTTGGTGTGTTCGAGGTCTACGAGGACGCCACCTCGATCAGTTCAACTCTCGCCTCGACCCGACGAGCGATCTGGATCTCAATCCTCTCTGGGTTGGGTGTGCTGCTCGTATTCCTCTTCGTTCTGAGCCGAGCGAGCCTCGGTGTTCTAGACCGGCGCCGTCGTCGGGCGGAGCAGACAATCGCCGAGATAGCGACTGTCCAGGAAAACGAGCGGGAGCGGATCATGGCAGCGTTGCACGACGAGATCGGCCAGCCGCTGTATCGGGTGCTGTACGGACTCGAGGGCAGCCGCTCTCGGCTGGCCTCCGATGGCCCGGTCGTAGAGGAGCTGAACCGGCTATCTCACCTGGTTCGCTGGATCGAAGAAACGCTTCGGTCCGAGCTACTCATGCTGCATCAGGGGTCAATCACCGAGACCGATCTCGACACGTTGCTGCATACGCTTGTCGAAGACGTTCGCGCCGAGTCCCGGCTCGAGATCAGCCTCACCATCAACGGTCACGAGCGGCTCGGGGAAGCGTCGCGCGCTGCCTTGTTCAGGGCCACCCGAGAGGCCGTGAACAATGCCAGGAAGCATGCCGGCGCCTCCAAGGTGGACATCATCGTGGCCGAGGGCAGTGGTCGGGTCATCGTCGATGTGGAGGACGATGGGAGGGGTTTCGGAGGCGACGCCGGTCTCGGATTGAGCAGCACCCGCGACAGGTTGGCGGCGATCGGCGGCGGACTCAAGCTCCTTGCTGCCGCCGATGGCGGCACCCTGTTTCGTGCCTGGGTCCCACTTCCATCCGAAGATGACCCTTCGGTGGATGAGACTGGCGAGCCCGGCGTCGTGCGACGGGTAATGCGCAAAACGGACCCCCCCGTCTACTAGACCCAGCAAGACGAGGTGGGGCAAGGAGGGGAGAGCGCCGCCGTTGCCGGTCTAGTAACGGGAAATCGCCCCTCACTCGATGCTCGCTTATCAAGGGTCAGCTGTGGCGTGCAGTCCAACGCGGCTGATGCAGGGTTAACCCACCAGAATGAAATCGGGCCGGGCGGAGAGACGCCACCACGAGCCGGGTCACCGTTAGAACGCGATCGGTGATGCGCAAAACGGACCCCCCCGTCTACCAGACCCAGCAAGACGAGGAAGGTGTGAAGCCCGACGTCGGGTATTTGGGCCCTAGGCACCGTGTCATCGGCGATCGACGATTGGCACTGTGTTCTGGCCTGTCAAGTGGGGCTTCGTCGGCTGCCGCCGCGAACTTCGAAATTTGGTGTTGCGTTTTGGCCTCGTCGAGCCCCTGTAGGCAGAGGGAGTTCCCGAGGAGGAGAACGTGAAGGTAGAAGCGGTGGATGATCGATCGCAGTCGGACCGCCGACCGCAGGCTTCCGCTGTTGTTTCACCGCAGTCCGAAATCGAGCGAGTTTATCGGGAGCATGGGCTGAGGCTGTGGCGTTCGATCCTTGCCTACTGCGGGGATCGTGCCGTTGCTGATGACGCTGTCGCCGAGGCCTTTGCTCAGGCGATTCGGCGAGCAGAGAACCTTCGCTCGCCGGAGCGGTGGGTGTGGCGTGCAGCCTTTCGTATCGCTGCCGGAAATCTGAAGGACCGTCGCAGAACCGAACCGATGTTCGCCGAACCATCCCGCCACGATCCCGAGCCGCCGCTCGACCTCCTGGCTGCCCTTTCGAAACTTTCAACGCGGCAGCGGGCCTGCGTGATTCTCCACCACTACGCCGGGTACACAACGCCCGAAATAGCCCGCGTGCTCGGCTCCACCCCTCCAGCTGTCCGAATGCAATTGACCCGCGGCCGCCGGCGCCTCCGAGCTGCCTTAGAAGGAGACGACTGACATGAAAGACCTGAACGATCGGTTCCGTTCTCTAGACCGCGTCTGGCCACGCGACCTCTGGTCGGAGGCCGACCAACGAGCACGGTCGACCTCCCTGCCCCAGGGTCGGGAGCGGCGTCCGCTCGTGGTGATCGCCGCCGCCGCTGCCGCAGTGTTCTTGGTTATCGGGGGCACCGCACTGCTCGTTCGGTCTGATCTCGGCGAGGCGCCGCAACCTGCGGTGTCCCCTGTGGGGTCCGGAGGATCGCCCACCCTTCCCGCCACGACGACCACAACCGAGGCGGTGACAACCACCGAAGCAGCGCCAACCACAACCGAAGCACCGCCCACAACGGCGGCCGCTGTGGTCAGCACCGGGGTAGAGGTCTACGAGGTGACGATTGAGCTCCTAGGCGACGAAGGGCTGGCGACGACCTGCGGTCCACTGATCATGCGGCCCGGCGGCGACGGGTTGCTTCCTGCTTCCGCCCTGGTTGCCGACGGCACCGGTGGTAGCAGCGTTCCTCGGCTGTTCCTGAAGGTCTCCGAGGAACTCTCCTGGCAACGAGGTTTCCCCGAGCCCCTGTCCGGCGATGGCTTCGGCGTGTCACCCTCGAATGAGGAGTGTCATGGTGGGACCGTCGAGGGGTCTCCCTCTCCCTGGGACGGCCTGTTGTTCTTCGACACGCGAGAAGCCCTCGACTGGGCAGACGACACCACGATCGAGTTCCTGTGGCACTTCGACTACTACAACGCCGACTGGTCGAACGGAATCATCGAGAACTTCACGATTAGGGGTCTTCTCATTCCGGTGGAGTGGACGGAGCTCCCCGACGGCGGAAGGACGACGGAAGTGAACGGTAAGTTCAACGTCACCTGGTTCCAGCTTGTCGATGGGGAAAACGTCCACTTGTACGAGCCTTTCGCAGGCAGCCCGCGAACACTCCACTTCCGACTGACGGTGTCACCGCCGCTCGATTCGATCGCTCTCGAGGAACCAGTGGAGCTCGACGAGATCGACGCTGCCGCCTCCGAGCGCGCCGCAGAGTGGGACACCGTCGCAACAGAGCTCGGTGCCGAGAACCTCACTCTGAAGAACGGCACGTCCATGTCCTGGACAGATACAAATGACAGCGGCGTTGACACCATATGGGAGCTCTCTACCGAAACCGCATCCGCCCGGGTGAAGCACACCACCGGGAGCATTGCCGCCGAGATGCTCTTCTTGTTGGATTCCGGGTATGACACCGAGGCCGGACAGGCGTGGCTCCACGACGCGACCCTCGTCATGATCCGGGTATGGGAACCGACCCTATCGGACCTCGAAATGGAGGACCTCGCCACTCGGCTCCTCGCTCCTGAGGAGTTCGGCTACGAAGAGGTCGGTAGCACCGTGTTCATGTCCGACGCCACCAGCGACACCGAGAGATATCTTCTGGCCACGCCGATGGCAATGGGCTAGCCGGAGGCGCTACAAAGTGTTTGCCCAGCAAGACGGGGTCGGGATAAAGGGGAAGGCAAAAAGCGAACACGACTCACTTCTAACGCGAAGCTGGCAGCGAACGCCTAACGATCTCTTCGCGCCACCCACCCGAAGGCCGACTCCAGGGCACCTGAGATCCCGAGGGTGAAACGCTCCACAATCCATACGGCTGCCATGGCCGCCGTAGCGCCGATCACGGTGCCGACGACAACATCCGAGAGCCAGTGGACCCGCAGGAATGTGCGGCTCAGAGCCATTACGACCCCGTACGCCACTGCTACGTAGAACCAATGCCGAGCAGGTTTACCTGCCTTGGCAAACACATAGACGAGCGCTATCGCCACTGCCATCGCCTCGACGGTGTGGCCGCTAGGAAAGGATGAACTCCCGACGACCACTTGGCTGAGCTCCGCCGGTGGGCGGGTCCTGTTGTAGGCGACCTTGAGGATCGTCAGCGTCGCCTCAGAGATGAAGATTGCAACGAGCCAGACACCGAGCCTGTCCCAGGCGGCCCTGCGCCCGAGCCAAACGGCTATGGCCAAGCGAGCCGGCACCGTCGCCCATGCGCTGCCTGCATACGCCAGAACCTCGGCCAAGGTGGTCAGCCCGCCTACTTCGGCGTCGACCATCAAATCGAGCCACCACCGGTCGATGCGTTCGATGACCTCCCGGGCCGGGCCGATGGTCATGGCGACAAGCACAGCGGTCGTCGCGATCACCCACCACAACAGAATCACCGCATAGCGGTGATGAGTCGCCT
>CAXMOL010000144.1:0-5591 GCA_964194935.1 uncultured Kiloniellaceae bacterium | reverse complement strand
CGCGGGCCTCTTGGAAAGCCAAGACTGCTGCGAATGTCTTGCCTCCGAAGATGCCGTCGGCCGAACCCGGGCTGAACCCATGGGTCGCCAGTGACGACTGCACCTCTGAAACCACCGGGCCGCGTGATCCGAGCACAAGAGTGTCGTTCGGGCCGGCAACCGTATTGGTCGTGGTTCCGCCGGTCGAGGTGCTTGTACTGCCTCCGGTGGAAGTCGTCGTGCAGGCCCCGCATGCACCCACGAGAGCCTGGTAGGGATTGACGATGACACCATCGGGGTCATAAAGCTCGAAGTGGAGATGCGACGCAGTGCCCTCGGCGTTGCCGGAGTCACCTACCCACCCGATGTGCTGGCCCGCGGTGACCCGAGCGCCGGGGATGATCCCGTCGGCCAACCCCCAGGCCTGGCCATCGTCGGTCCCCGGAGTGTCGTTGTTGAGGTGGATGTACCACGACTCCCAACCGTCATCATGCCGGATCACCATTGTGCAGCACCGATCCGGGTTCAAGTTGCTGGGATCGCGCGACCAGTTGACATATCGCACCGTACCGGCGGCCGCGGCAACCACCGGCGTCATCTTCGGTGCCATCAAATCCTGGGCGTGGTGATCTCCGTTGCTACGCGCTGCGTAGAAGGAATCGCTGAGACGGACCGCACCATCGACTGGGAAAGTCAGTTGATAATCGACCATCTCCCCGTATGTGAATTGCACCTTCGCAAAGGTGAGCGACGACGTGCCCAGGACGAACGCCAGCGCCACGATGGCGACGCTCGCGACGCGCCGGGTGACTAGAGCGGTGACTCCCAACATATCTAGTCTCTGCATCGGCATTTGCAGCACCGAGACTTAAGAGACCTGGTTGCCTACTTGGGTTCACCGCCCAGTGGACGCTGCATCACGGTCCGGCCATCTCTGGCGCGAGGTTGAAACCCCATTCTCTCCAGATAGCGAGTGTGGGCCTCGCTCCACAGGTCGGACCAGGCACCCGTCCGATGACCAAAGACGGCTGATTCATCGGAGTACACAAACTCTCCCAGCTTGAAATCGCGGTACTGAGGCGTGGCGTAATCCAGTTGCACCTCAAGTGATCCGTCTGCATGCGGGAGAGCGATCAGCAATCCCGCCGGGATCATGTCGCGCAGGATGAATACCGGCAAGGCCTCCGGGATGGGCAAATACTCAAAACCCGGTTGGAACCGTTCAATCTGATCAGCATGAAACTCGAGAAAGCGCTGCAGGTAGCGCGACTCCGGGTTCACCCGCAGAGTTGAGAAGATCTCGGTCGATCCAAGGAGTTTCCTCAAGAAGAAGAGGTGGATTCCCATGATCACGACGTTGGTGATTGCGATGGGAACCGATCCGATGAGCACTCCGTAGGCAAAGAACGCCAAGGAACCCGCCAGGCCGATCAAACGAAGCCGCAGGATCGACTTCATCGTCAGCGAAAGCACCACGATCGCCGAGGCGACGTATCCGACTACTTCATGCCAGATTGATGCGTCCACATCGTGAGGCTACAAGTCGGCGACACTCCCCCGCACTAGGCGAGGGTCAGTCACTACGCTCCGGTTCGCCGTACGCGACCGCCATCCACGAGGGGCCCGTGATGATTTGTGCTGCCTGCTCAACCGAGAACCCACAGGGCGCTGCCTTCTGTATGGGTTGCGGCGCCGCGCTGAGCGTCAATTGCGCCTCATGTGACGCCGAGATGCCGGGGGGAGCCGCGTTCTGTCCCACCTGTGGCACGCCGGTCGATACCGCCGCGGCGACGGATGACGGTCTAGCCAAATACATCCCTCCCGAGCTCCTCTCCAAGCTCGAGTTCGCAGCAACCTCGGGCGGTATGGAGGGCGAGCGTCGAACCGTCACCATGCTGTTCTGCGACCTGCAGGGTTCGACGGCAGCCGCAGAGACGATGGACCCAGAAGAGTGGGCGGACGTAATGAACGGGGCGTTCGAGCACCTGATCGCACCCGTCTATCGGTACGAGGGAACGCTGGCACGCCTGATGGGAGACGCCATCCTCGCCTTCTTCGGTGCACCGATCGGACACGAGGACGACCCGGAGCGGGCGGTGCGCGCCGGACTCGAGATTCTGCAAGCGATCGGCCCCTACAAGGAACAGGTCAAGCGAGAGTGGGGTATCGAGGTCGATGTCCGTATCGGCATCAATACCGGGCTCGTCGTGGTCGGTGCGGTTGGATCCGACTTGAGAGTCGAGTACACCGCCATGGGCGATGCCGTCAACACAGCAGCGCGGATGGAATCGAGTGCAGCCCCTGGGACCGTCCAGGTAGCAGGCGACACGATGCGGCTTGTCGACAAACTCTTCGAATTCGAGGATCTCGGCGGTGTCGAGGTAAAGGGCAAGACCGATCCGGTCCCCGCCTTCAAGGTCCTAAAGGCGCTGCCTCGTCCCGAAACGTTACGCGGGATAGAAGGTCTACGGTCGGATCTCGTCGGTAGAGACGTCGAACTCGCCCAACTGCACCAGGCCATCGAGGCGACCAGCGGCGGCAGCGGTGGGATCGTCTCGATCATTGCCGAGGCCGGGTTGGGTAAGTCCCGGCTGCTGGCCGAAGCCCGTGCACTAGTGGACGGGAAGGTCGCCTGGCATGAGGGACGCTCTCTCTCTTATGAGACCACGACGCCGTACGCCTCGGTTCGACGAATCCTCAGGTCAGTTCTCGGATTGACGGGGGACGAGTCGGCATCAGAGACGTGGCGCCGACTCGACGAATCTGTAGGACGGGTTCTCCCCGGACGGGTGGCCGCTATCACCCCGTTCCTCGCCTGGATGCTGGAAGTCGCCATTCCCGAAGAACACGAGCACCGACTCGAATACTTGGACCCTCCCCAAATGCGCGCCGAGGCATTCCGGGCTGTCGTCGAATTCATCCAATCAGTCACGGCCAC
The DNA here is from genome assembly GCA_964194935.1 of uncultured Kiloniellaceae bacterium. GTDB lineage: Bacteria > Actinomycetota > Acidimicrobiia > Spongiisociales > UBA11373 > JACZWZ01. The sequence goes on along the minus strand of CAXMOL010000144.1, from coordinate 2,674 downwards.
CGAGCCGGTAGTGCTCGTCTTCGAGGACCTGCATTGGGCTGATCCGGCATCTCTCGATCTGGTGCGCGAGCTACTTGGGGCCGCTGCCACCGCACGACTGCTGATGGTCCTGCTGTTTCGCCCGCGGCGCCAGGAGGGGTCCTGGGAGATTCACGAGACCGCCAACCGGGACTTCCCACACGCCTACACCGAGATTGCGTTGCAACCGCTACCCGAGACCGAGACCCGCGCCTTGGTGGCAAACCTCCTCGCCGTCGACGGCTTGCCAGAAGGGGTGCGCGGCGAGATCCTCGCCAAATCCGAGGGCAATCCTTTCTTCGTCGAAGAGATCATTCGGTCGCTGATCGACCGCGATTTCGTGGTTCACGATGGGACCAAATGGATCGCCACCGAAGCCATCGCCACCATCTCGGTGCCCGAAAACCTCGCTGCAGTTCTCACGACACGCCTCGATGCACTGGACGAGAAGAGCCGCCAAATCGCGCAAGCGGCCAGCGTGGTCGGACGCCAGTTCCGCTACGACGAACTGGCAGCCTGCCTTTCCGACCTTTCAGGAGTCGACGACGGCCTGCTCGATCTGCAGCGCCGCGAACTCATCGTCGAGGTCTCCCGAATCCCGAAGCGCATGTTCCGATTCCGTCATGCCCTCCTCCAGGAGGCGACATACGACACCGTGCTACTCAAACAACGCACGAGGCTCCATGCCGCGATCGCTGATTTCCTGGAGAGAACCCAGCCGGAACGGGTCGACGATCTCGCCAGCCACCTTGTGAGTGCTCGCGAGTCGACCCGAGCGGTGCCGTACCTCGTCGCCGCCGGCGAGAAGGCAGCCCGCAACTATGCGATTCCGATCGCAGTCGATCGATTGAACACAGCACTCGAACACATGACCGACGAGACGCCGGTCGATCTGGTCAAGCGAGCTCTCGAGGCGCTCGGGCAAGCCAATCAATTCAGGTTCGACATCCAGGGCGCAGCAGACGCCTACCGCCGGCTCGGCGAGGAAGGCGAGAGACGCAGCGATCCGGCCATGACGATCTCATCCCTCAACAAGTTCGGCCTGCTGCGCGCTCTCTTCCTGGAAGAGAGCGAAGCCGGCCTCGACGATATCCAGAGGGCAGAAGCGATGGCCCGCGATCTCGATGCCACCGAGGGAGTCATCGAGTCGTGCATCAGTCAGTGTTATGTCCGGACCGCCCGTGCCGAATTCGATGAGGTCGCCTATTACATGGGCGAGGTGATGGATCTCGGCACCCAACTCGGTGCAGCCGAACCCACTCTCTTTGGGATGGCTCATCTGGCCAACACGTTGGTCTACGTGACCAAGTTCGACGAAGCCCTTGCCCAGGCCGAAAAGACGCTCGCCAAGGCTGAGGAGTTGGGAAACCTCCAGTACCAAGCCGAGATGCTCACCTTCCCGATTCCCTTGTGCCACCTTCGCAACGGAGACATGGCGGCGGCCACGGCCGCCCTCGAACGGGGCATGGAGCTCGCACTACAGATCGGAGCCCGGGCCTCAGAAGCGTTCGCTGCCGTCTTCCAGGGCAAACTGGCGATGGAACAGGGGTACCTCGAGGACGCCCTCGGGCTCTTCCGTCGAACCATCGAGGCGTCGGATGCCACCGGTGTTCCCTACGTGATGGCACTCGGCCGGTGCGTGACCGGAACTTGCTACCTCCACATCGGCGGACCGATGACAGAAAAGGCCCTCGAGTTTCACCGCCAGACTCTCGACCTCATGGAACAGCCCACAGGCACTGTGCTCGGAGCCTGGATGTGGACCGAAATAGGGCAGTGTCTTCTCGCCGCGGGAGATGTGGACGAGGCACGCTCGCTCTTTGACAAGGCACTCAGTGAGCAGACCGCCCCGATGTACCTGCTCCGACCCGGGGCGTTGGCCGGAAGAATCGAAGTCGCCCTGCTCGACGGTGACCTCGACTTGGCGCAGGAGCGATTGGAAGAACTCGATGAATACGTTGCATCCCGCGATATGAGAGATCAGCAGCCACTACTCATGTACACCCGAGCACGAGTAGCCGCCGCCGCCGCCGATCATGAGTCAGCCATCGCCACGCTCGCCGATCTCGCCGGAGCGGTCGCCGAGGCCGGGATGCGACGCATCCTCCTCGACACTCACATCGCCACTGCGGCCAGTTTCGATGCACTGGAGAAGACGGATGAGGCGACCAATGCCCGAACAGCAGCGCGGGAATTGGTCGCACAGATCGCTGCTGACATGACCGATGAGGATCTGCGGTCAGCATTCCTTGAAGGTTCGGACGACCGACTCGCCGGTTAGCCGATCCGGCGTCCAGTAGATTCGCCATGACTGGAGCCAAATCCTGAACACTTTCCAATTCATCTTCATGGCCGACTGCCAACTCGGCGCCTACGCCACGTTCAGCGGCATGACCGAGACAGACATCGTCGGCTTCATCGAGCGCGGTATGCGAGTCGAGATCGTTCCCAAGGTCGACGGTTTCGAATGGGATGCGAACCGCTATCGAGAAGCGATCGCCGCGGCCAATTCGCTGCGACCCGAATTCGTCGTAATGGGCGGCGACATGATCGACAACCCGGCGTCCCAAGAGCAATACGACGAGCTCATGACCATCACCCGAGGGCTCGACCCGGAGATTCCCATGCACTGGGTCCCGGGTAACCACGACATTGC
>CAXMOL010000143.1:0-39870 GCA_964194935.1 uncultured Kiloniellaceae bacterium | reverse complement strand
TCAAGGCGAGTCCTACGAGCAGGAAGAAGAGGGCCAGCATCGCGGCGCGTCGTGCTGCCTCGGTGATCGCATCGGCGACGGCTGCCGCGACCGGAGCGAAGTCCGGTGTCCATAAGCGCAGAGCTTCGACGTAGAAGCCCGCCGAACCGACGGTGGTATCGACTATTCGTTCCCGCTGCTCCACGGTCAACCCACGAATGTCGGCCAGGCGTGAGTCGGCCTCGGAACCGAGGGAACCGACGTACACACTGCCGAGCAGGGCGATCCCCAGCGCAGCACCTACCTGGCGAAAGGTGCTCTGCATCCCGGACGCCTGACCCGATTCGGCCGCGGGAATCTCGGCAAGGACGACAGAGGTGAGTTGAGCGCTCGCCAGACCGACTCCGATCCCGTACACGAACAGGAAGGGCCACAACTCCGATCCTGCCATTGTGGAGTCAAGCAGCCGCACGACTCCGATCATCCCGATCGCTTCCAGCGCCATACCGAGCGACACCACCTGTCTTGGCCCGAAGCGGATCGCCAGCGTTGCAGCCATCGGGCCACCCAGGAATCCGCCGGCGGCCATCGCCACGAACAGAACGCCGGTTTCAAAGGCGCTGTAGCCCAATACCGCTCGGAGAAACAGCGGCAACACGAAAACGAGTCCGAACTCGCCGAGACCGACGATCGTGACCAGCATGTTTCCGTTGCGAAACCCACGCAGCCGAAACAAGGAGAAGTCGAATAGGACCGGTTGATCGTTCGAGCGGCGACGTCGTTCTACGAGCGCAAACACCGCAGCCCCGACAAGTCCCACACCGAACGCGATGGGAACGGGCGACAGCTCGCCTACCTCGGCCGTCCACGAGCCCAGAACCAATTCCCGCTTGAGCTCCCACCATCCGTATCTGCTGCCCTCGATCAACGCCAGCACCATGCCAAATAGGCCGATGGTGATGGTCACAAAGCCGGGGATGTCGAAACCTTCGCGCGCAGCGCTGCGATCGCGAGCGTCTTCGACCAGGTAGACACCGGCCAGCAACGTGGCGAGACCCAGCGGGACGTTGATATAGAACGCCCACCGCCAGCTGAACTCTGTCGTCAACCACCCCCCGAGGAGCGGTCCGACAGCAGCCATGCCTCCAATGATCGACCCCCATATCCCAAAGGCAATCGCCCGCGACCGACCGCGGAATGACACATTGACGATCGACAGAGTGGCCGGGAGCACCATGGCGGCGCCGACACCCTGCAAGGCACGGGCCGCCACCAGGCCGGAAAGGTCACCGCTTCGGCCGGCAAAGAAGCTTGCAACCACGAAGGTGGTGAGTCCCGCCAGGAAGAGTCGCTTGCGTCCCCAGATGTCACCGACTCGGCCCAGGGTGATGAGCAGCGTCGCAAATACGAGTGAATAGGCCGTATTGACCCACTCGGCGTCGGCCACCTCCAGGTCCAGATTGGTCATGACGGTCGGGAGGGAGACGTTGATGATCGTGATGTCGATCACGATCATCGCCACACCCATTCCGAGGACTACCAGGCCCCACCAGCGGCGCGCTCCGGCGCCAGAATCTGGAGCTTCTATCAGCGACTCGTTCACCGAATGTCCTCAGTGTGGATTGGCCGCGGCTCAAAGTCCCAGGAAGCGGCTTGCACCCAGAACATAGGAGACTCACGCCCATCGGGCGACATCGGGCTTGGCGGAGTCATCCTGTGCTCTGCGAGGCCCGCAGGTAGGCGATGACGAGATCGATCTGCTCGGTGCTGAGGATGCGATCGAACCGCGGCATTTGCTCCTTGCCCTCTCGAATCCGCCGGGCAAGGCTTCCGTCGGAATCCTCCGAGGCGTCGGAACCTGCGCCGAGATCGGGACCGAAGTCCTCGATTCCGCCCAGATCGAGACCATGACACCTGCTGCAGGCGAGAGCGAAGATGTCACGTCCCGTTAGATCCTCATCGGCCAAAGGCGTCAGCCAGTTCGGGTTAGAAACCGATTCCTCCTCCAGCGAACGGAGATAGGCGGTGATCGCCAGAATCTGCGAACGCGTCATCGGCCCTCCCTTGTCCGACGAGTACGACACCATCTCGGTGCCGGGCACCCCGACCGCGATCAGTTGAAAGATCGAGTCGTTATCGGTCGACTCCAGGAACTCACGGGAGCCCAGTGCCGGGGCGATGGCGCCGCCACCGGCGGGTCCGTGACAGGACGAACAGTTGGTTTCGAACAGCTCGGCGCCTTGCTCGGAGAGGAACGCCGCGTGGGCTTCACGCGCCTCGGCACGCTGGCTCGGCTCGTACAGGCGAAACAGCGGAAACGCTATGGCGAACAGGAAGAGGAACACGACACCGGTGCGCATCCAGCGATTGGTCGACTCTTCGAGATCGTGATCGGTCTCAAATGGTTGTTGGCTAGTCATCAGTGCCCCGAACATCCGGGTCCACGCGGCGGCTCATCGAGCGTCTCCTCGCCGGGCGGAGGCCCTTCGCTGATCGTTCCCGTATCGACTCTTACGACCCCGTCACCGGTGATCTCGACGGCAAACCGGTCCATTCCGCGCGGGGCGGGACCTGAGCGGACCTCACCGGCTCGATTGAAGGTCGAACCGTGGCATGCACACTCGAACTCTCCACCGGAATCGCACCAACTGACCCGACAGCCCAGGTGGGGGCATCGCTGCCATAGGGCGACCACTTCATCGTCGATGCGGGTCAGATAGGTCTGGGCCGGCCTCACATAGACCGCCTCAGTCGCCGTTACCTCAGACTCGGGCACCGTCTTTACGACCCCGCCAAGGCCGGTATCGGGGAATGCTCGCAGCACATCCCAGGTCGTCCAGGCACCGGCGGCGGCCACCATGCCGATGCCCAATTTCCAAGACTTGTTGAGGAACGCACGCCGCTCCATTGGCTCGCTCATAGCTCTCCATGCCATTCGATCCAGGGCCAGACCCATTCCCAATTGGCGCCCCTAAAGGCAAACCCGATCAGCGTGAGCAGCACCCAAACGACAAGGAATGTCGTAAAGACGACCACAGCGACCTTGCGCATGCTCGGTGTCGTCGCCGGGTTCCGATCGAAGTAGGGAAGACCAACGAGACCGAACACGATGGCGCCGGGCACCAGGATTCCGGCCACCATCGGATGGAAGTGCGACAACAACTCCTGGAGGGCGGCGAAATACCAAGGGGCCTTCTCGGGATTGGGTGTTTCGAACGGATTGGCCAGATCCCGCAGCGGAGCGTCGAACAGCAGGGAGATCGCCAACACGATCAGCAACACCCCAAGGGCGACGACTGCATGACGAATCAGCAGGTGGGGCGATGTCATCACGAGGTCCTGCTCACTCGGATCCTTGCGGTCACCGGTAGCCGGGACACCCGGAACCACCCCCAGCACCCGCCGGCCCGGTTCCATATCGGACACCGACTCGACAGCTTCGGATGCGGCCAGATCGAACATCGAGTCCTTGCGCCACCTCCAGATGTGGATCATCAGGAGTCCCACCAGCAAGGTCGGCAGAACCGCAATGTGCAGCACATAGAACCGCAACAGCGTCGATGAACCGACCTGGCTACCTCCGACGAGAGTCTCTTGCACCGTGTCGCCGACAAGAGGGACAAAGCCAGCCATCGCGCTTCCCACCGTGACGGCCCAGTAGGCCAGTTGGTCCCACGGCAACAGGTAGCCGGTAAACGACAGCAGCAGCGTGAGCCCCAGGAGCATGACTCCGATCATCCAGTTGAACTCGCGCGGTGACTTGTAGGCACCGCGGTAGAACATCCGGGCCATGTGGGCGGCAACGGTGAGCACCATGAGATGGGCCGACCACCGGTGGACGTTTCGGATGAACTGTCCGAAGGCGACGTTCGTCTGCAGTTCCTGGATGTTGCCGTATGCGGTTAAGGGGGTCGGGACGTAGAAGAACATCAGGTAGATCCCCGACACGATTAGTGAGGCAAACAGCACAGTGGAAGCAACGCCGAGGAACCAGCTGTAACGGAACCGGAGCTCGAACCGCCTCACCTTTACCGGATAGAGATGCAGCAAGAAATTGGACCAGTGGCCCGCCGCCTGATCGCGTCGGGTGACCCGATCCGGACTTCGGAACAAAGACCTTCCGATCGTCGATTCGCGAAACGCCTTCACGATCCTCCTCCCACGCCTGCGCCTACCGGCGCTCGGTCCTCGAGCACACCAAAACCAACCCAATTGCTCATCGACAAAGCCTTGGTCGGACACCGCTGAATACACAGTCCACAACGGATGCAGCGCGACTCGTCGAGGATCAGCGCCGATCCCGAGGTGCCGGATTCGACCGAGGCCGCCGGAGCTATCGAAATGAGATCGAAGGGGCAGACATCTACGCACAGCGCGCAGAGCACGCACGATCCGACATCCAGTTGGATGTTGGCAAAGCAACGCAGGCAGCGGCTGGCTTCGCTCCGTGCCTCTTCTTCAGTGAACCCGAGTTCTACCTCGCGCAATCCGATCCGACGCTCACTCGGAAGCGTCGCCGGGTCGTGACGGGCGGTCCGGTCGTAGAGGTCGCCGAGCCGGGAAAAGGAGTTGGTGGGCACCATCATCCCTTCAGCCGTGGGTTCGGGGGTGACGCCTGCCAATGCGCGGTGAATGTCGGCGGCGACCCGGCGCCCATCGGACACAGCGTCGATCAGGTTGCGGGGGCCACGAGTCGCATCACCGGCGGCCCACACACCTGTGAGCGACGTCGACATCGTCTCCTCATCGATGGCCACCGTCCTACCCGGCGTCAATTCGGGTCCGTTATCTCCCAGCGACGCCACATCCACGGACTGGCCGATCGCGAGGATCACGGTGTCGGCAGGCAAAGTTTCCAGACTGTCGAACTCGAACTCGGGAGAGAACCGACCCTCTGCGTCGAAGACGGAGAGCACCCCCACCGTCGTCAGTCCTATCGCCTTTCCATCGGCGACCTCAATTCGATGCGGGCCCCTGCGGTGCACAAACTTGATTCCCTCGATTTCAGCCTCTTCGATCTCGAATGCAGCAGCCGGCATCTCTTCTGAGCTTTCGAGCGACACGACGGTCACATCGGTGGCACCCGCCCGAACGGCGGTGCGAGCCACATCGACAGCTTCGGTGAGATCGTGCCCGCCCTCGGGTGCAGGCGCGGTGTGCTCGACCTCGTCGTCGTAGCCGTATGCGGCAGCCCGCAAGGCGGTGCGGGCTGCATCCATCGCAACATTCCCGCCGCCGACAACGACGACCCGCTCTCCCACTTCGACGCGGAATCCGCGATTCATGTTGATGAGGAACTCGATCGCACGGATGACGCCATCAGCATCACTGCCCGGCAGGGCGAGCCCTCTTCCCACAGTGGCACCGAAGGCAAGTACAACGGCGTCGTGTCGCTGTTGCAGTTCCTCCAGGGTGACTTCGGAACCGAGCCGAACCCCCATCTCCACCTCGACTCCGAGGTCGAGAATCGCCTGAATCTCGGCATTGACCAGCGCTCGATCGAGTCGATACTCGGGGATGCCGAGGACCATCATCCCGCCGAGCATCTCGGTCGCCTCGTAGACCGTCACCGCATAGCCGGTGCGGCGAAGATCGTGGGCAGCGGCCAGCCCAGCGGGTCCCCCGCCGACGATTCCCACCGACTCGGCCCGATCGGCAGCTCTCGGCAGAAGCGATGTGACATCGTGACCGGTCACGGCTTCGGGGCCAAACTGTTCGGTCACAAACCGTTTCAGCGCTCTGATCGCGATCGGAGCGTCGATCGAGCCTCTGCGACAGGCATCCTCACACGGGGCGGCGCACACTCTCCCGCATACCGAAGCAAATGGGTTGGGAAGCCGGGCCGTCAGATATGCCTCAACGTCGTGTCCCTCCGCAATCGCCGCCACGTAGGCGCCGGCGTTGGTGTTCACAGGACAAGCCGCCATACACGGGATGTTGAGGTCGTAGTAGGCCAGTTGAGGCGAGGCAGACATCAGATCAGGCCGCGCCGTTGACCGATGCGCAGCATCCAGATACCGGCGCCGAGGGTGACCACCCACACACCCGAAACAGCAAGGTCGCGGATCAAACGGGAGGCGGACTCGACCGCATCGATCGCGGCCACCTGGTTTGGCAACCACACGGTGGCTACCACGAAGTAGGCCACGATGAGCAGACCTCGCACCATTGCGTTGATCCAACTCATCGTGGCCCCTCCGTCTCGATGTTTCTTAGTCGACTTATTCCCTAGGCATTTCTCCTAGTTGCGCTGCAATGCGACCTTGATCCAGCCATCACTGGAGGACTGGACATGGGTTGCGTCGTCCCATCCTTCGAAACTGACGTCAGGATCCCAGTACGCCATGGCGAGAAGAGCGGTTCCTCCGACGGTGAACTGCGAATCCTGCGCATCACCGGTCTGTAGCGGACGGCTCATCTCGAAATACCAGGTCCCATCACTTTCAGCCACCGGATAACCCGTGTGCATCCACACGCCCAGCAGGCTGTTCTCGGCACCGGCTTCGCCGTCTTTGCCGTCGTCTTCACGGGTCTCAGGATCGGTCGAGTACTCGTCGTCCATGTTGCAGCCGGCATCGTTGCCGGCGGGGTTGCCCTCACCCGGCCCCGACACTCTGCCGCCCTGCTCGACACCGAAGTCGCAGTCGAGCTCCCAGTGCCAGATATCGACCATCCCAAGGCTCGGGCCCTCACCGTCTTCGGTACCGGATCCCATGTGGGGTCCAGCAGACGTGTCGATGGCCCACATCACGCCGATTGCCGGCGAGAACTTGTGGTCGTCAATGTTGAAGTCGTAATCGTCGGGAACCGACAACAACATGTACAGGTACTCACCGTCATGAGCGACCTTTACGTTGGCCTCCTGAGAATCGACGGTCTCACCGTCGATCTCCACCAAGGTCATGTCCAACCCGTCGATGCCGTCCCAATCCGACATGTCGAGATCAACCGTGATCGCGGCCAAGGGGGCCTCCAGCGTGCGCATCGCAGCCGCATCGCCCTCCTCTACGTGAACTTCGATCCAACCCTGGTTGGAGGATTGAACGTGGGTCGCATCGTCCCAACCCTCGAAGCTGACGTCCGGATCCCAGTAGGCCAGCGCCAACAGCGAATGCTCGCCAACCGCGAACTGCGCATCCTGCGCGTCTCCGGTCTGCAGCGGACGACTCATCTCGAAGAACCAGGTTCCGTCAGCGTCGGCGACCGGGTTGGAGTGACCGAATACACCCAACAGGCTGTTTTCAGCTGAAGCAGTGTCGTCATCCTCGCGGGTCTCGGGATCGGTGGCGTACTCGTCGTCCAGGTTGCAGGCGGCATCGTTGCCGGCGGTGCCGTCACCGGGTCCACTCACCGCACCGCCCTGGCCCTCACCGGCGAGGCAGTCGAGCTCCCAATGCCATATATCGACCATTCCCAAGCTGATGTATGAGTCTTCGGCGCCTTCGGCATCGGATCCCATATGCGGACCGGCTTCGCTATCGATGGCCCACATCACACCGACAGCCGGTGAGAGCTTGTGGTCGTCGATGTTGAAGTCGTAGTCATCCGAGACCTCGAACATCATGTAGAGGTTCTCATCGTCATGAGCCACCTTGACGCTCACATCGTTGGAATCGACTTCCTCACCCTCGATTCCCTCAAGCGTGAGATCCAAGCCGTCAATGCCAGCCCAGTCGGAGGCATCTCCATCGACCGTGATCGCGGCCGCCGGAGCTTCCATGGTCAACACAGCGTCAGCTTGATCGTCGTCGGCCTCGGTCGTTGCCGGCGCATCGGTCGTTGCTGGCGCATCAGTTGTCGCAGTAGCCGCTGAAGTGGCTGGTGCGTCGGTGGTCGTACCGGCGTCGTCATCCGAACAAGCACCAATCACCAGGATCAGTGCAGCCAGGACCGCCAGGTATCGGACAGTTCTCACCTTCAAGCCTCCTTGTTGATTTGATTCGCCTTGGCTTGGAAGCGCGCGGTGACTACGCCGATCACGACGGAGTCCGCGGTGCCAGCCGGTTGGCGACATCTCATGAGACAAAAGGTATTGAGTGGGTTCCCCGACGTCGGCGGTCAATGGTCGGAAGCACAAGGATTGGCCATTACCCGAAAAAGGGTCTTTTGGCCCTATTGGGTTGATCAGTCGATCGCACCGAGACGTAACGCGAGCGCCACGGCCTCGGGTCGACTGTGCACCTCGAGGCGTGCCAGAAGTGCCTGCACCGCAGGAACCAGGTCCCGTATGTCGAGTCCGAGGCTTGCGGCGATCTCGCGGTTCGTCTGCCCGAGCGCCATCCCCCGGAGAATGCCTCGATCGAGATCTGAGAGATCCGGCGCGGCGGACCGTGAATCATCGATTCTCGCTAGGAGTGAAGGTGCCAACTCTCCTTGCAGATACGGCTTGCCGCTGGCGACCACGTCTATCGCTCGAAGAAGCTCCTCTCGTCCTGCACTCTTCTTGAGATATCCCGACGCACCGAGGGCCACGGCCTGCTGCACCAGACCGGGTTCGTGATACATCGAAAGCATCAGAACCCGGGGAGCATCGCCACGTTCATTGAGCTTTGCCATGATCTCAAGTCCAGACATGCCGGGCATGCGGATGTCGAGCAGGATCACGTCTGGGGTCACCTCGGAGAGCAGCTCAAAGAGTTCGGCGCCACTCGAAGCCTCGCCAACCACGTCGATCGATGGCTCGTTTACGAACATCCATTTGATGCCGTCGCGCACCATTTGATGATCGTCGACGAGCAGCACGGTGGTCATGCCGGATCGACCCCGGCCGGGATCGGAACCCAGGCCCGAAACAGAGTGCCGCCCCCTTCTTTGGCCGCGATCTGTAGCCCTCCTCCAAGGGACTCCAGCCTGTCCTTGGTAGTACTGAGACCGAGACCGTGTTCACCTCCAAAACCTCCACCATCATCCTCAACGTCGACTATCAGACGATGGCTCCCCTCGGTGACGGTGATTTCGATCTTGGCGGCGTCGGAATGCTTTCTGGCGTTGACAACGGCCTCACGAATCGCCCTGAACAGGATGGCCCGAGGTCCTTCTGCCAGAGCGATATGCCGACCTGTGGTGAGCACGATTTCCATCCGGGTCTCCGACTGGACATCTTCGACGAGACGCTCCAGCAGCGTGTCCAGGTCGTTTTCGAATATCGATCCCTGGTGCAACATCAGCAACTCCGACCGCAAGGCACTGTCGACGGATCGGACGAGATCCCTGGCGCGACCGAGCTCGTCGGCCAAGGGGCTACCTGGATCTGCTTGCGACAAGCTGCCTTCGATCCCGTAAAGGACCCGATACAACGGTTGACCGATTTCGTCATGGAGTGCTCCGATGATGCGCTCACGTTCGCTCTCCTGGGCACGTGCCATATCGGCAACCAGCCGCTCCGCCTTGCGGCGGCTGCCATCGAGAGCGTTCAGGCTGGCGCGACTGAGCATGAGAAGAAATACGAAAAGGAGGCCCACACCCAGAAGGATGGAAAGCCACACCATCCGGCGGGTGGAGGCGAGTGTCGACTCGATCGATGTTGTGTCCTCGTACACCTCGAGCACTCCGATTACCTCGCCGCCCCGACCTGAGATCGGCACGTAGTACTCCCAGGCCGAATGACCACCCGGCAGCAGGCCGAGCCCTCTCTCGGTCGAGTCGGGTGTTTCCACGGAAGGTTCACCTCCCAGGGCGCGGGTGAACTCGTCCGAGGTGACCGTGCGGCCGATCAGTTCTGGGGCATCGGAGTACAGGGCCATGCCTGATGTACTCCATAGAACGACTCGGAGGACATCAGGCCCCAGCAGGTGGAGTTGCACGGCGTTGTCGAGTTCGGTGAGATCGGCGGGAACACCAGTCGAAGGGTCGATCATCCCTTCTTCAACCAGATCACCGGCAACATGTGCGATCAATTCGATCCGAGAGTTCAGAAGATTTCGCTGCACCGTCGACGGGATAAAGAAGCCGAGGAAGACGGCCAGTACCAACGCCAGCACCAAGCCACCGAGCGCCAACCAACCCGGTCTTCCGATGAGCGAAAGCCACCATCGCTGGGTAATCGAGGGACGGCCTCTCCGAATTCTTACCGCGACTGGAGCGGATTTGGCGCCATTGTCTCCCACAAGATGAGGCTAGGCGACGCAATCACCCGATCGGGCAGTGTCAAAGATCGGTGACGGCCAGGATGTTGCCTTCGCTGTCCTTGAACCAGGCACCACGGCGGCCTTCGGGAGTAGTGAGCACGCCATCGACGGTCTGGAATCCCTCGAAGTCGTACTCCTCCAGAACCACGCCGGAAGCCCTCAGGTGAGCGATCACCGCGTCGAAATCGTCGACCGAGAAACTTGCGGCGGTCGCCTGATTGGTCCCGGCGAAGCCGGACTGATAAAGCAGGAAACGAGCTCCGCCGGTCTCGTACCAGGATCCTTGGCCGTCCGGTTCCTCTTCGACCGGCGTAAGCCCCAGCTTGTCGGAATACCAGGCCTTGGCCCGTTCATGATCCGAGGCCGGAATCGTGGCGTGCAATGCAAGATCGTTGAACATGAATTCCCTCATTGTCGATGGTCGACCGAGAGACTAAGCGCCCCGAAGCTCAAAAACGGGCACAGGATCGGGAAAGCCCTTCAGCGGTCGGGCCCCGACATCGACAAAGCGGAAGTCGTCAGCACCGACGAGGCCCGGAACCGCGTCGGCAACGAAGATCTGACCGCCGTCGGCGGCATCGCAGAGACGGGCCGCCAGATTGACCGGGGTCCCGAAGATGTCGCTGTTGTGGTCGACCGGCTCACCGGCGGTGACTCCGATCTTGACGCGCAGCTCAGGCGGAGCACCCGCTGCAGCGCGGTCACGGAAACCATCCTGGACCGCCAGGCAAAAACCGAGCGCATCGGCGGCATCGTCGAAGGAGGCAAGAAATCCATCTCCCGTGTGCTTGACCTCGCGACCCTGCGCCGCAACCAGCGCACGTCTGACAATCAGGTCGTGCTCGGTGAGCAGCACCATGTACTCGCTCTGGCCAACTTCCTCGGTTAGCGCCGTCGATCCTTCGAGGTCGGTGAAGACGATCGTCCTGAACGGGCTGGTGACCTCCGTGTGGTCTACGGGGTCGTGGATCGTCCCCAGGAACTTCAACACGCTGTTTTCCGAGACTTCGATGATCTCGTGCGGCAGCAAACCGTGAGCCTCGGCGTGCGCGGCGGTAATTTCGTCGCGAGACGGCGATCTGGCGAAGCAGAACACGGATCCTTGGTCGGGATCGAACCAATAGGAGAAGAACTCGACGCCGTACTTCCCGGCCACCTCGAGGTCGGCCATGTGGGCTTCGGCCGTCTGTCGCGCGGTAGCGCCAGGAACGTCGTGTCGATCCATGAACAGCGGCACTCTTCCCCTTCCCGAGAGGCGAGAGGTTACTCGCAGGTGTCTGCATGACGGAGCGTGGTCCGGATGGCCGGCGAAGTAGTTCGGATCAGCGTTCCACTCGGCGGAACAAGCAGATTATGCTCGTAGGACAGCCCTACCAGGGAGTATTCCGCAATGGCACAACCAATCTCGGCCGTGGAACGAACCGCCGAAATCCTCACCGCCTTTGCTCGCTCGGACACACCCACCCTCGGAGTGACCGAGATTGCCCAAGATTTGGGGATTTCCAAGGCCGTGGTGCACCGGACTCTCAACTCGCTGAAGCTAAAAGGATTCATCGAGGTAGAACCAGAGTCCCGGCGCTACTCGCTCGGTCCCACCGCCCTGGCTATCGGATTGGCGTTTCTCCGTCATGTCGATGTGCGCGATCTCGCCCGCCCCGTGATGAGAGAGCTGTCGGAGAATTCTCGAGAGACCGCCACGTTGTCGATCCGGTCTGGATGGGACCGCATCTATATCGACCAGGTCACGCCGCCACGCGAGGTGAAGATGACGGTGGAACTCGGCAAGCCGTTTCCTCTACATGCAGGCAGTTCGTCGAAGTCGCTGCTCGCATACCTGCCCAGCGACGAGATCGACGAATACCTCGACAGGATCGACCTCCATCGGTTCACCGACCTGACGATCACCGATCCGGTCAGCCTGCGCCACGAATTGGACCGCGTACGGGCTTGCGGGTTCGCCGTCTCGATGGGTGAACGACAAGCCGACGCAGCGTCCGTCGCCGCGCCGATCTTCGACCACACAGGACGCCCGATCGCCTCAATGAGCCTGTGCGGGCCGGTGGAGAGATTCGGCGGTGAGGTGGACGAGGCTGCCGCCCTCATCGTTGCGGCGACGGGCCAACTCTCCGCCCAAGTGGGTTTTCGGCCGGACGCCAGCTGATCTCAGCTGGTTGGACGCGACAGATACTGCCCGGACGCTTCACCGATCACGGTTCCGTTTTCCACGATCTGAGTTCCCCGCAGGAACACATGCTTGGTGCGACCGGTCAACTCGTGCCCCTCGAGAGGTGAGTACTCCTGGGTCGACTCCGAATCGGCTGCCCGCACCGTAAAGGTCTCATTCGGATCCACCAGGACCAGATCCGCGTCGTATCCCTCCTCGATCGTGCCTTTCGACAGCAACCCATAGCGCTGGGCCGGATTCCAGGAGATCAGCTCTGCGATCCGATGTGGTAGCAGGCCCCGCTTGGTGCCTTCACTCAACAGACCCGAGAGAAGGAATTCAGTGCCACCAAATCCCGATTTCGCCAGCCACACATTCTCGGGGTCATCACCATCCAACTTCACTTCCTCGCGACAGCAGGCGTGGTCGCTCACCACCCAGTCGACGTTGCCCTCAAGTACCGCCTGCCAAAGCGCGTCTACGTCCTCGCTGGAACGGATAGGGGGGTTGACCTTCCCGTAGTTGCCGTTGGCGGTGTCGATGTCGACCAGGAGGTGATTAACCGTGACCTCTCGCCGGAAGTCGATTTGAGGAAACACCTGTGCCATCCGCATTGCCGCATCGATGGCTTTGGCGGAGCTCAGATGCAGAAGGTTGATGTTGGTGCAATCGGTCTCATGTGCGAGATAGGAGGCGATCGTGATTGCGAGGCCCTCTGAGTGCGGAGGCCTCGCCGCGTCGTAGGCGGCCAGACCCGACAACTCCCCGGCTTCCTCCACCATCGTTGTATAGGCGCGCATGATCTCGGCTGTTTCACAGTGCAACGAAACCGAAAGGTTGGCCGCCTTATCAGGGAACCGATCCATAGCGGCTCGAACCCCGCGCATGATGAACTCGAAGTGCGCGATGTCGTACTGCTCGCCGGGTGGTGTCATGAGAAACGAACTCTGATCGTCCGACCGACCATGCAGTCCGTGGCTGCCATAGAACATGAAGATCTTGAATGACGAGACGCCGAATCGCTCAATCAAATCCGGGATTTCGTCGATGTGCTCGGCCATCATCGGAGCAAGGTGATAGGCGTAATCCACGTAAGACCGACCCTTGCTCATTTCGAGAACATCGGGGAAGAAGTCAGCGTATGACCCGCCCTTGTTCAAGTAGTACTGGCCGGTTCTCATGTAGCTGAGACCGCTGGTAACGCCTCCGGTTGCCGCGGCGCGGCTCTCCGATTGGATGTCTTCAGACAGCGGGTGGTAGATGCCGAAGTGCATGTGGGCATCGACCACGCCGGGGAACGCGAGAAGACCCTCACCGTCGACGACCTTGACCGCCTCAGACGGATCGATGTCGGGAGCCAGTTGAACGAAAGTCCCGCCCTCCATTGCGATATCGAGCGTCTCGACCTCTGGATGGTTGGGTCGCACGACCCCCGCATTCTTTACAACGAGATCGAACATGTCCTCTCCTCTTTCAAGCAGGCGTGAACCCGCGTGGTGTCTCTTGCTTCAGTCCTGTTGTCCACAATGGAGTCCGGCTAGATATCCGAGTCCCAACGCTGAAAGCAACCCGTTGCCGGCCAGGTAGCCGGCGGCCCCATGGCCCGAGATGCCCACGGCTGCACCGCCGGCTGCGTAGATCCCAGGGATCGGGCTTCCGTCGCGCAACACCCGGGCGTTGCTATCAACACGCAAGCCACCTTGAGTGTGAAACAGGGCACCGGTCACCTTGATCGAGCCATACGGGGGGCGAAGCGGCTCCTCCCAGAAAACCCTCCCAAACGAATCAGTAGCTCCCCCGGCAGCTTGCTCGACGGCGGCAAGCGTGGCTTCGAGTCGGTCCGTCGGCGCACCAATCACGCTGGCGAGTTGATCGATCCCTTCCGACCAGCGAACCGCCTCACTCTCCAGAAGATCCTGGTAGTCCTTGAAGACACGGCAGGCTCGATCGATCCGTCCGTCCAGCACAACCCAAGCAACCCCGTCAGGTTGCCTCAGGACCGGCACCGCATATTCCGAGTAGCCGGTTGTCTCGTCACCAAAACGTTCGCCGGCCATATTGACCAGGATCCCGCCATGCATCACGCTTGCCCAGGTCACCAGAATCCCGTGGGGAGTGGCGACGGATCCGTGGCCCTGATACGCATCGAGAAAGCCTGAGTCTGCACCCAACGATTCTCCGATGGAGAGTGCATCGCCGGTGCTGCCATCTCCGCCGTGATAGAGGGCACCCTCGATTTCGGGGATGTAGCGCGCAACCAGGTCGCTGCGAGCGCCAAAACCATTTGTGGCCAACACCACGTTGCGAGGAGTGACCTCTTCGCCACCTCCGTCGGGAGTCTCCAGTCGCGCCGACACGATCCTGGACTGATCGTGGCTCAACGTCGCCAGCCTCATCGGCGTAATAAGCGTGATCTCAGGGCGTCGAGCAACTTCCTCGAGAAGATGACGGTGAAGAGTGCTCCCGGCACGATCGAACACACCAAGACACCGATCACGAGAGTGACCCGGATACTGAAAATCAGTAACCAGTTCAAACGGGACACCCGCACCGTCAGCCATCCACGCCACCAAATCTGGTGCCAATCTGGTCAACGCCCCGGCCACCACGGGATCAGCGGCACCTTTCGTCTTGGCCATGATGTCGCTGTAGAACAGCTCAGGGGAATCGTCGATGCCTGCGTCGCTCTGCCAGCGACTTCCTCCGGCCGGCACCATCGCCGTGCTCATCGCGGTATTGGAACCCAGCCGAAAGGACTCCTTGGCCTCGACCACAACAACTTGCTGCCCCTGATCTGAGGCAGCCAGAGCAGCAGCCAAACCGGCAGCACCTGCACCGGCCACGAGAACGTCAAGCGTCGACTCGGTCACGGGCCGTCTCCGTCCAACAACTCTGCTCCCATTCCAATCAGTCGAAGTGCCAGGCCGGTCGGATCCACGAGCGGCGGTCCGTCGGCCGAATGCACCTCGACAGCCGAGCAGCCGTTGATGATGGTGTCGACTTCGTCGAAGTCGCCCGCCGCCACGCGCTCAGCGACGATCCGATTCCAGAGGTCGGTGTCGCCAATATCCTCCAAGGTCAAGTCGAGAACCAGCACCTCCTTGAGGTGAGACGACCAACCGGAGGCATCGACGCGGTCGGCCAACTCCTCGGCGATCGCCTTGTTGCGAGCGACGGCTGCCATTCGTAGGTCGAGAGATCCAAGAAAGGTCGACACCAATCGCGTGATCCCAAATACCGGAATGGAGCACTCCGCTTGAAGTTGCTCGAGTGCCGGATCGAGCACGCAATCCAAGAAGATGCCGTCGAAGGCATCTGGGTCGGTACCCAGAGCCTCTCTATAGACAAGGTCCTCGGAGTCCCGGATCTGGCCGGTGGTTTCGAGCCGGTCCGGACCCTCCTTGAGATTGTCCAGTTGGATTGTTACTCCCCGCGGGGCGAGAGCGTCGTAGCGGACACGACGGCGGTGCAACTCTTGGTCGGTCACGACGATCGGGGTGATGGCGCGCAACTTCATGTCATCTCCTTGTCACAGCCTGAAGGAGCGGGCCAACACCCTGGTCCTCCACACGACGAATTGAATCCTCGAGGTCGGCGGTCCGTTCCTGCCCAATAAGACCATCGACCTTTTCGCGTACTTCAGCCCAACCAAACGGCTCGGCCGCTGAATCGCCGATCGGCTGTTGGACCTCGGCGGATCGTGTCGAACCATCCTTCATCTGCAAGGAAACACGAGCCCCTCGTCGATCCGGCAGCCGGTCCTCGAATTCGTCGGTGGCGACGACCGCGACCCTTCCGGCGAGATCATTGACCACGGGATCGCTGCGGTGCGATTCGTCGGTGGCCGTAGGACCGAAGGCACCTTCGAGCATCGTCACCGCCACAACGAAGGGCACCGAGAACATTGCGGCGAGACGGGTGGGCAAGTCGGTTCGGTCGAGTTTGGCTGCGATCCGATACGTCTCAACCGTCACCGAATCAATCTCCCCGACCGGCAGCGACCCTTCTTCGAGCAGTTCGAGCACTGCGTCGGCAGCGGCGTGGGTATAAGCACAGGCGGCGTGTCGTTTGAAGTAGCCATGCATGATCTCAAACGGCTCTTCGAGTGGGGCGGTGAGAGGATCCGGGTCGAACGTGCCGAGGAGATCACCGTAAGTGCCGGCAGCTGTGCCATCGATTCTGCCGAACCCGGCAGAGGCCAAGCGAGCTGCCGCCAAGCCGGCGGCGTTGGCTGCTCCCACCCACAGGTTCCTTACGGGGTGTCCTGTGAGAGCTGATTCGAAATGCGGAGCAAGGCTCAAACCCGTCGCGGCATCGATGGCCGCGGCCACACCGTCTTTGTCAAGACCCAACAGCCGTGCCGCGGTGGCGGCCGCCCCCGTTGCACCCCAAGTTCCGTGTGGATGCACCCCGTTGTTAAGCCGAGTCGCCCGGCCAAATCGGGCTGCAACTTCATATCCCGTAAGCACCGCTCCAAGCCACGACGGCCCGTCGTGGTCACCGAGCGCGAGGGCGGCGGGAACGACGTGCGCGGCCGGATGGCCGCGGGCGTACTTGCTTCCTTCGTCGAGCTCAAGGCAGCAGACGGCTGCGCCATTCACCCAGCAGGAGTCCACGGCAGTGGCCCATCGCTCTAGTCCCGCCAACGGCGCCGGGCCAGTCTCGGCGTGCTGATCTGCAAATGCCTCGATCTCGGGCGTCGCCGCTCCGGCCATCATCACCCCGAGGGTGTCGAACACGACCAGAAGCGTGCGATCCTGCACCGCGTCCGGAGTCTCGTTCCAATCGAGCTTGGCGCTGCGTTCACCGAGAGTCGCGACGGCCTCAGCGACCGATGCACTCATCGTTGAACCTGCAACCTGCAATCAAAGACCAAGGTAGGCCGACCGCACCCGATCATCTCCGAGCAGCTCCTTTCCTGTCCCCTCCAACACGATGTTGCCGCTCTCAAGCACATATCCGCGGTCGGACAGCTGAAGTGCTTGGGCGGCATTCTGCTCCACGAGCATCACGGTCACCCCGCGCCGGCCGATATCGCGGACCACATTGAAGATGTCGGCTACCAGCATTGGGGCCAAGCCGAGCGATGGTTCGTCGAGCATCAGGAGCCGAGGTCGGGCCATGAGAGCCCGCCCGACGGCCAGCATTTGCTGCTCCCCGCCGCTGAGGGTCACAACCGTCTGATCGGAACGTTCCTCGAGAACGGGAAACAGTCCGAAGACTTCTGCAATGGTGACGTCGATTTCTGCTCTACCGCGCCGGTACGCGCCGAGGTGGAGGTTCTCGATCACGGTGAGGTCGGTAAACAGCTTGCGGCCTTCCGGCACCTGTACGAGTCCATCGGCGACTATTCGGCGCGGCTGCCAATTGTGAATCGGAGAGTCGTCATATGTGATCGTCCCGGAAGACGCCCGAACCAGGCCTGAGATTGTCTTGAGGGTCGTTGTCTTGCCAGCGCCGTTGGCTCCGATGAGAGCAACAACCTCGCCTTCTCGGACCTCGAGATCTATCCCGTGGAGAATCTCGAGATCTGCGTAGCCAGCCCGAAGGCCCTCAATCCGGAGCATGGAACTCCTTACCAAGGTAGGCCTCAATGACCTTGGGATCCTTTGCTATCTCACTAGGCAGACCGATCGCCAGTAGTTCGCCGTGGTGAATGACCGCGATTCGATCCGATAGAGCCATGATCGCCGCCATCACATGCTCAATCACGACGATGGTGACCCCACCGTCTCGAATTGCTTTGACAAGGGCCACCATCTCGGCGCCCTCGGTGGGAGTCAACCCTGCCAGCACCTCGTCCAGAAGCAGGACCTTGGGATCAGTAGCCAAGGTTCGGGCCAGCTCAAGACGTTTACGCCCCGCCAGCGTCAACCCCTTCGACTGACGGTCGGAGAACGAAGCCAACCCCACATACTCAAGTATCGAGTTTGCATGCGCCGCCGCCTCGATCGGGTCGGCCCGACGCAAGAAGGCCGCGACCAGCACGTTTTCGAAGACAGTCAGCCCGCCAAAGGGCTTCATTATCTGGAACGTTCGAACAAGACCGCGATCGGCAATGACGTATGGCGCCAACCGATCGATTCGCTCACCGTCGAAAACGATCTGTCCCTCGTCGGGCGCAATAGCGCCCGAGATCACGTTGAACAGGGTGGTCTTGCCGGCCCCATTCGGTCCGATGATTCCGAGGATCTCCCCTTCGGCGACACCCAAGCTGATGTCGAGGAGCGCGGTGAGACCTCCGAACCTCTTGGTCGCGCCCTTTACTTCAAGAATCGTGCTCACTGCGAGCTCCTCTTCCTAAACCGACGGAACAAGCCGATTATCCCGTCCGGAGCGCGGATGATCACCAGAACCAATATGAGACCGAACATGACCTGATCGAGTCCGTTGACCCCCTCGATTACCTGGAGGAACGACGGAGGATCGCGGACAAGGCTCCTCGTCACTTCACCGAGTATCGAGAGGACGGCGGCGCCGACGACCGGCCCCCAAATGGTCCCCACTCCCCCGACAATCGGTCGAAGCAAAATGACGACAGAGATAAACGGCCCGAATGCCAGTTCGGAGTCGATGAACATGAGAAACATGACGTAATAGCCACCGGCCACACCGGTAATGAAGCCGCTGACAGCGATTGCAACCAGCTTGGCACGCAGCGGATTGATCCCCAGCGAAGCCGCTGCATCTTCATCCTCGCGCACCGCCAGCATCCTGCTCCCCGCACGCGACCTCTTGATAACGATCACCGCCAGAGTGCCAAGCGCGACGAGGCCAAGCGCCACGAAGTATCGGATGGCCGGAGTGTTCTCGAATTGGAGTGTCCCCCAGGAGTCGCCGCCGGCAAGGGGAATGGGGATTCCGACGCCAGCTCCGACGTAATCGAACTTGTTGAAGGTCAGCCGGAGCAACTCTGCCAAGGCAAAGGTGGCGAGGGCGAAATAGGCGCCCTTGAGCCCGAACCGAAAGGAAATCCAACCTGTCAAGAGCCCAAAGATCGCTGCGACCAGCCCACCGAGCAGCAGTCCCAACCAAGGCGATATCGAATACTTCGTGAAAGTGACCGCCACGGTGTAGGCGCCCAAACCAAAGTAGGCGGCGTGCCCGAACGAAAACTGTCCTGCGAAACCAGAGAGCACGTTCCACCCGATTCCGGCCAACGCAAAGATGAGGGCTGCTGTGGCGACGGACAGCGTGAACCTCGAGACACCGAGCGGCACGAGAGCCAGGACCGCAACCACGCCAAGCAGAATCAGCAGATCCCGAGAAGAAGCTGTGGCAATCTGCCGCAGTCTGATCATCGCTGGGCCTTTCCAAAAATACCCTCAGGGCGAAACAACAAAACGGCAAGGAAAACGATGAAGACGCCGAGGAACTTCGACCCAGGCACAAACAGCTGCGTTAGCTCCTGTGTCAAGCCAATGACGAGCCCACCGACAAGGGCGCCCGGGATCGAGCCCATCCCACCTAACACCACCACGACAAACGCAATGATCGTAAATGTCGCGCCAGCTGTCGGAGCGACGAAGAGGAACGGCAGCACCAGCGATCCGGCCGCCCCCACGCACGCGGCGCCGATCCCAAACGTGACCATGTAGATGCGCCGTACGTCGATTCCTACAAGCTCCGCCCCCTCCGGCTCCTGCGCAGACGCCCTAATGGCAGCGCCCAGTTGGGTTCGCTGTATCAGCAGGTAGAGGACGCCGGCGAGCAGCAAGGCCACCAGGAACGCGATCAGTTTCGGGAGACTCACCACGGCCCCGAACACCCTGAGAGGAAAATCGAGGGTCACGACCCCGAGGTCGAACTCGTTGCGGGCGTAGGCGAGCTCGATAGAGCGAGGCGTACCCGTAAAGAGGACGAGCGCGAGGTTCTCAATGATGATCGCAATCCCAAGTGTCAACAACAGCTGGTTATGGACCGGTGCGTCCATCACGGGGTTGATGGCAAATCGTTGGATTCCAACACCGACAACGAACATCAACGGGATCGTGACCACCAGCGATACATACGGGTCCACCCCGTAATTCTGAAAGAGCAGATAGCTGACGTAGATCGTGATCGTCATCAACGCGCCGTGGGCGAAATTGATGATGTCCAAGACCCCAAAGACCAGGCTCAATCCCATGGCTACCAGGCTGTAGACGCCGCCGATCAAGAGACCCGATACGACCGCCTGGGCAAATACCGTGTGGTTCAGATCCCACCATGCCGTCTGCGGGACCGCGACCGCCACAACGACTGCGAGGCCAGCCCAGATTGCTGTTCTGGACCGACCTCGCATGTTGCTTCTTATCTCCTACTGGTTAGGTGCTCAGCCACCCCACGGGGTGCCGGGGAACACCGGATCGGTCTCCCTCAGTTCAGCCGGGAAGACTTGCTGCACCGCGCCGTCGACCACCTGCATCAGCACCGGCTCGGCGTTTATGTTCTCGCCGGTGTCGTCGAATGTAATCGGGCCTGGATAAGCCAGGAAATGATCCGCGATATTCGTCGTCGCAAGTGCTGCCTGAACGTCGGCCGGATCAGAGGACCCAGCCCTCTCGAGGGCGTCGGCAATGACATAGATGGCCTGGTAGGCGAGCATCGCCTCTGTGTCCATCGCATCGTCGAACGTCGCCTCGAACCTCTCCAAGATGCCAGCCACTATTGGGTCCGACGAGTTGAAGTGATAGTTCGAGTTGAAGAACAACTCAGAATCCGCACCGAAGTCCTCGACGAACTGTGGCGTGTGGAAGGCACCCTGAGCAATGCCGACAATGGCCTTTACATCAACTTCCAGATCGGTGGCGGCACGAGCTGCCAGCAATCCGTCGCCGTAGTAGCCGGTAACCACGATCACATCCGGGGATCCGGCTGCTGCCTGGGCCATCTCCGTCGTGAGGTCTGTGACCGAGAACGGAGCATATGGGATGTCCGTGATCACTTCGATCCCAAGGGCGGCCGCTGCAGCCGTAAAGGCTTCAGACACTGAGACACCGAATGCGGTGTCGTCATGAAGATAGGCGACGGTCTTAATCTCGTCACCGCCGAGCTCGCTCAAGAACTTGGCACCGTTGGTTCCCATACTCGTCGCGTTCGGCTGAATCCGGAACGTGTAGGTGTATCCCTGATCAAGGATCGAATCATCCACCGCAACATCGATCACCAGCGGAACACCATCGCGCTCAGCGACGGCCGCCACGGGGAGGGTCACTCCAGACTGATAGGTACCGATCAATGCTGAAACGCCGTCGCCAATGAGGCGCTCGGCCTCGGATACGCCTACCTCGGCCGCTCCGGTCGAATCGGCGGAAACCAACTCCAGGGGGGCTCCCCCGAGCGACGCGATGCCGCCTGCAGCGTTGATCTCATCGACAGCCATCCTGGCCCCGTTGTCCATGCGGTTGCCGGCACCAGCCAGACCGCCGGTAAGTGGGTGGATCGCGCCGATCAGGATCGGATCGGGTGGTTCGATTGGTGCAGCCTGAGTGGTCGCAGGTGCTGCCTGGGTTGTTGCGGGTGCTTCCTCTGCGGTCGTCGTCGCCGGCGACTCGGCCGCAGCCGTAGTTGTGGTCCCTGCATCGTCGTCGCTGCAGGCCGCCGCGACCAACACCAACGAGAGCAGCAGGGACAGGAGAACGGTTGTTCTTTTCATGCCTGCCCTTTCGAAGCTATCCCCGTCTGTTCCGCTCAGCGAAACATCGTTTCGGGGGAGGCGAAATGTAGCATCGGCTCGGATCTTGTGTCAACGGGAGGTGCACAAATGCCAACCGGACCGCTGGAGTTAGTTCGCAAATACCTCGTCGAATCCAAGGAGCGGCGCTTGGAGGAGGCGAGCACCCGTCTCGACCCCAGCGTCGTGTTCATCTTCCCCCAGGGGACCTTCGACGACCTCAAGGAGATGGCTGCCAATTTGGCCAACCGGTATCGCTCGATAGACAAGATCCATCACACCTGGGATGTCTTCGAATCCGGTCCCGAGACGGTTGTACTGACTACTGGCACCCTCAGCGGTGTCAACCTCACAGGCGTGGCCTTCGAAGGAATTCGCTTCTGTGACCGCTTTGTCATTCGGCACGAACTCATCGTGGAACAACAGGTATGGAACGACCTTGCCGAGTCCGGCGTGCTCTCGAGAGAATCCTGAGCCGCCCGAACGAAATCAGACCTGAACAGGGTCCGCTCAGGGAATCGCCGTTCGGCGTCCTCCGTCGAGGAGCAGGGTTGAGCCATTCATCACGTCTGCCGAATCATCGAGCAACAGCGAGACTGCCCAGGCCACATCCTGGGGAGTGATAAAGCGATCCACCGAAGCCTCCGCAAGAAGGTGAGAACGCGCTTCTTCGACGGTTATCTCGCCGGCGTTTGCCACGTGCTCGATGAGTCTGTCGACCCGTGGGCTGTCTACCGGCCCAGGTGCCACCGCATGACACGTGATCCCTCGTGGACCATACGCTCGGGCCAACTGGCGCACCAAAGCCGCCATCGCCGCATTGGCCACCCCGGCCGTGACGGAAGCCGGGATCGGGTCATATCCGAGGTTTCCGGTCACCGCCACTATTCGACTGCCGCGCACGAACTTGTCGTCGACGGCTCGAACCAAGCGCAACAAGCCGTTTACCTTGATATCGATGGCGGCCAGAACCGAATCAGGTTCGACGTCGTTCACGCTGCCAGCCAGAGGTGGGCCCGCTGCATGAACCACCACGCGAACCGGGCCAGTGATGCGGGCGCCGATCGCTGCCACCGATTCATCGTCGACGAGATCGACCTCCATCATGTCGGCACCGGGGTGGGAATGCCGGGCTAGCCCCAGGACGGTCAGCCCCCGCTGCCTCAGCCCGTCAGAGATGGCCGAACCCAGAGCTCCACTGGCGCCTGCCACCACCGCCCATTCCTGCGTCATTGCCTTCTCCTTCAGTGGGTGAGCTCCATCACCTTTGCGATCGACGCCGACTTGTCGAGCGACCAGATCGCGGACTCTATGGCATCTACCCGCTCGACCGAGAAGCGCTGACCGGCATTGAGGCGAAACTTGGCAGCCAGTTCTTCGGATGAGAGGGGCCGATCCGGACCACCGCGGTTGTGGGTGATCCTCTCCGAGACCTCGGATCCATCTTTGAGGCGTAGCGTGAGCACGGCCGGAAACTGGTGGGGGAATACCGCCGTGGCCTCGTCGTCGGCCACGCAAGTCACCATGCTGGCCAATCGGAGAAGCTGCGGATCTCGCAACGTTTCTTCGGTGAAGTCGTCCGAATACACGCCCAGGCCGCCTCCACCCACAAGAGCGGTGGCCACCGTGAAGGGACCGCTGAACTTCGCGTGGTAGGGAGTCAGCGGTCGAGCCTTCTGGTCGGGAGGCTCCGCGATGGTCCGCAACACCGGTGCGGGCACTCCGAGTTCGATCGTCTCGATATCGGCGGGGTCCACGCCCCGGGCGCGGAGAGCCAAAGCGGCGTCGATTCCTGCATGCGTGAAGTGGTTGGTCGGGTAGGGCTTGTAGAAGATGCGCGGTAATTCCCACGTCTCGCCCAGTCCGTCCAGGATGGCCGCTTCATCGAACTGCCCGCCCGTGTAGGCCTGAAAGAACCCGAAGCGGCCTTCCAGAACTGTGGGAGGTCCAGTCAGTCCGTGGCGAGCCAGCAGAGCAGCGTTGACTCCGGCATGAGCCGCCCATCCGCAGTGGACCCGTTTGACCGAACCACCAGTGCGATTGGCCTCGAGCAGGCCGGCACCCATGCTGCAAGCAATGCCGATGGCGTGGGAAATTTGCTCGGCATCTAGCCCCAGCAGGGTCGCTGCTGCGGCGGCCGCTCCCAAGGTGCCGACGATCGACGTGGCATGAAGGCCTCTCTCAAAAAAGATCGAGTTGCGTAGATCCGAGTCATAGGCCGCCATACCCAACCGCACACAGATCTCATCGCCAACAGCCACTGCCAGCAGCACCTCTCCACCAGAGGCCCCCTCAGCCTCGCCTACGGCCAGAGCTGCAGGAATGACCGAGGCCGAAGGATGCAGCACCGATGGGAGGTGCGTGTCGTCGAAGTCGAGGGCGTGCGCCAAAGTGCCGTTTACTAGTGCAGCGCTCGCCGATGGCAGCCGCTCAGCTTCGCCCATCGCGGTGGCCTGTGGCACTCCTCCGGCGTCACGAGCAACGGCGAGAGCGATCGCGGCCGGCTCTTCACTCGTTGCGGCCAATGAGTTGCCGACAAGGTCAAGAACGCGCTCCTTGGCGTCCTGGATCAGATGGGCCTCCAATCCCGCGGATCGGCTCCCGGCTGCAAAGTCGCCCAGTGCGTGGACTAGTCCTTCAGCCATTGATGATTGCCAGCGGCCGGGTCGGCGACCCGGTTCCACCGACCAGCTTGAGAGGAGCAACTATGAACAAGAACTCGTGTACCCCGGCCGCAGCGAGGTCAACGAGGTTCATCATCTCCATGATGTGGATGCCCGACTCCACCAAGAGGACTCGGTGCACCGGCAAAGTGGCATGCCCGGTGCCGGGGCGGATGACCTCATAGGCGATTGTCTCCGCTCCTGTAACCCGCACTCCACGATCTGCCAGCCACCGGCCGGCCGACTCGCCGGGGCCAGGAGCCCCACCAACTTGACCGCCGAAAAGGTTGGGATCGTTCCAGTGCTTCGACCAACCAGTTCGGATCAGAACCGCATCACCCTTGCCGACGGTAGATCCGGCCGCTTCTTGAGCCGACTCCAGGTCATCGATCGTCACCTCATAACCGGCATCGAGAACTTCGACATCGTGCAACGCAGCCACATCCAGGAGAACGCCGCGGCACACGATGGGATCAATCGTCTCAACACCGAGAGCGGTGAGACCCAGATTCGATTGCGAATCGGCGGCCGCGATCCCGCCATACATGAGTCCGTCCTGGGAGACATGTCCAAGAGCGTCGATATGGGTGCCGACATGGCCCCCCAAGACGAAGATCTCGTTGGCTGCCGATCCGCCATCGGACCGGACCATATCGCCGTGGCGTCGCATCATCGCCAATTGAAATGCGGGGTGATTGGGCGACACCGGCATTCCACGTTCCCAGGGATGCGCCAAGTCGATCACCCGGGCAGACCCAACGGCCTCCCACGTCAGTCCCCAAGGTGCTGTCACAACACTCCCCTATCGGTCAGTTCGGCCAAGTCGTCATCGGTCAATCCCAACTCGTCGCGATAAACAGTCGGGTTGTCCTCCCCGAGCCTGCGTCCCGCCCACCGGATATGGCCCGGCGTCTCGGACATCCGGAACATCACGTTCTGCATCTTGACTTCTCCCAGTTCGGCATCGTCGACCGTTACGATCGCGTCGAGCGCCTGATACTGGGGATCTTGCATGATCTCGGAGATGTCGTAGATCGGGGCTACCGCAGCTTCTGCTTCTTCGAAGCTCTGGATGACTTCGCTCAGATTGCGCTCAACAATCCAATCGCCGACATACCGATCGAGTTCCTCGGCGTGTTGGGCACGTTCGGCGCCAGAAGCGAACCACACCTGATCGATGACTTCTGGATGTCCGACAAGGCGCATCACCCGCTCCGCTATCGATTGAGCGCTGGTCGAAATGGCCACCCATTTGCCGTCGGCGGTGCGGTATGTATTGCGCGGCGCGTTGTTAACCGAACCATTCCCAGCACGCATTTGAACGATGCCCAGTTGGTCGTACACGATTGGTTGAGGTCCAAGAATGGTCAAGATCGGTTCGATGATCGCGAGATCAATGACCTGACCCGGACCCTCGTGCACATCGCGGTGGTACAGAGCCATCAAGATGGCGTTGGCCGTGGCTTGAGCGGCGATGCCATCGGCGAGTCCAAACGGTGGCAATGTCGGAGGACCGTCCGCCTCTCCGGTGATATGCGCAAACCCGCTCATCGACTCCGCCAAGGTTCCGAACCCGGGACGTTTGGCATAGGGACCAAATTGTCCGAACCCGGTCACACGGGCAATGACGAGTTTGGAATTGATCTCGTGCAGTCGATCCGGGGCCAGGTTCCAGCGCTCCAGCGTGCCGGGCCGAAAGTTCTCGATCAGCACGTCGGCGGATTCCACGAGGCGTTCCATGAGTGCCTGGCCTTCGGGCAGCGACAAGTTGAGAGTGATGGCATGCTTGTTACGCCCCAGCATCTTCCACCACAACGGCACACCGTTCTTGCTGTGCCCATGACCTCGAACCGGGTCGCCGCGAGGGTGCTCGATCTTGATGACCTCGGCGCCGAAGTCGGCCAGAATGGTGGCGGCGAGGGGTCCAGCAAAAAGGGTCGAGACATCGAGAACACGCAATCCCTGCAGCGCTTGAGAGTTCTGGGCCATATCTGTTCCGCTCACTGGAATAGCGTTTCGTTCTGAATATATCAGGGCTACGCTCGTCAATACCAGCGAAAACGAAGGAACCTGCAGGTGTCAACGTCTGACTTGGCCGCGATCCGGAGCTTCCTCTATGTTCCCGGGGATCGATCCGACATGGTCGCCAAATCGACCAACAGCGACGCCGATGCCGTCATCATCGACCTCGAAGACGGCGTAGGCGCAGCTGCCAAGGACAAAGCCCGCGACATCGTCGCTTCTTGGCTGGCGGAACAACAACAGAGCCCCACCGCCGTCTGGGTGCGAATCAACTCGCAACCAGAAATCGCTCATCTTGACCTGGATGCGGTCGTACAACCGGCGCTCGCCGGGATCTACGTCCCCAAGGTGAGTGCCACGGCGGACGTCGAGTCCGTCGCCAATAAGCTCGACGATCTCGAGGCCAGCAACGGCGTTGCGGCAGGCGCAGTGCAGATCGCTCCTTTGCTGGAGACCGCAGCCGGAGTACTCGCAGCACCTGACATCGCTGCTTCACGGCGGGTCTCACACCTGGCAATCGGAGAGGCCGATCTCGCGGCAGACCTGCGAATGCGTCCCTCACCAGATGGGCGCGAACTGGATCCGATCCGCGTCTCCGTCGTCGTTGCCTCAGCCGCCGCCAGAATCAATCCACCGATCGGTCCCGTCGATACGAAGTTTCGCGATCTCGAGTCATTGCGCGCAACGTCGAGGCAACTGCGTCAGATGGGATACGGGGGGCGCGCAGCCATCCATCCCGATCAAATCCCGATCATCAACGAGGCGTTCTCGCCGACCCCCGAAGAGCTGGCCGCCGCCCGCGACATCGTGCAACGCTTCGATGCAGCTCAGCAAGCAGGCGACGCCATCACACTCTCAGAGGACGGATCGTTGATCGACAAGGCCGTGGTGCGACTTGCTCGACTCACTCTCTCGCACCGGAGTCCGACAACCACGAAGGAGTGAGACATGACCAATGTCGGGGTAAAGGCGATCCTCGGGTACGACATCATCGATGGCGTGTCCGCAGACGACTATGACAAGTGGCTGTGGGATGTACACGTCCCGGATCTTCTCGCCAATCCGTTCCTGGAGAGCCTGGTGTTCAACACCGTGCTTCGCCCGATCACTGCCACGAGTTCGGGTTCGGCAACCGCCGAGGATCCAGAGACCTTCTATCGGATCGCAGAGCTGCAATTCGAGGACCACGAGGCCTATGACGCGTACCTCCAATGGTTCAGGGACAACCCGATTCCACCAGAGCGAGGTCCGGCGGGAAGAACGAGCTTCCGCTTCTATGTGCTGACCGACAGCGTGCAAGCAAGGCGACCAGAATAGGTGAAGCTGAGCTGGGGAACACGCACGGCCGGATCCCGGTTGTCACCGCAGTGAGGGGAAGATGTAGATGGACATCAGACTCAATGAACGGCTTCGGGGCGAGGAAGCAGCGTGACACTCCGCATTTCGATCGTTGCGTCGATCGTCCTGTTGACGCTGATCGCAGCATCTTGCAGTGACGACGCAGCAGACACCACCAGCCCTGCGACGACAGTTGCTGCCACGACATCGACCCCGGCTGCACCGACGACACTCGTGACCACTACCACGCAACCGCTGGCCACGACGACAGCGCCGATCCCCATCGAAGAAACTGTGACCGGGGTCGTGATCGCAGTCGAAGGCAATCTCACCGGGATCGATTCGTTTGTGATCCGACTCCCGGACGGCAGTGACCTGACCCTGGTTCCAACCGATGACTTGCTGTTCGACGGCGTCGGCCCGCTCAGCCACGTGCGCGACCATCTGGTCAGCGGGAATCCGATCTATGCCACCTTCCTGACCTCGTCGGAAGGACAACCGATCGTGCACGCAATCGGAGATGCCGCAGGAGACACCCATGACCACTAGAACTCTGGCTGCGGCAGCGGTCGCTGCTCTGGTGCTCAGTGCGTGCGCTTCGACCGACACTGACTCAGAAACCTCAGGAGCGAACAGCTCGGCCGATGCAACGTTCCCCGCCGACACGTTTGCCATCGTGGCCAACGCCGACATCGGGGTCGGCCGCTCCCGGATCCTCTTCGGCATCCTCGAAGGCGGAGGACGCCGCCTCGGCTCACCCGACGACGGAGTGACAGTTTCGGTGGCGCATTCGGACCGCCCTGACGAGATTCAGACCACAGAGGGGGTCTTCACGTGGATCATCGAAGACGCATTCGGTCTCTATCGCGCTGAGTTCGACCTGGATGAGCCCGGCCTGTGGCGAGCAGTCATAACCCCGGAGGTCGGCGATCGGTTGCCACCCACCGGGTTCAATGTTGTAGCCGAGACTGCAGCACCGGCGATCGGCGAACCGGCTCCGGCGCCACAGACACCGACCAGTGGCACCGCCGCGTTCGAGGAGATCACAACCGACAACGACCCCGACCCACGGTTCTACGAGCTCAGCCTGGACGAGGCACTCGGCAACGGCCGCAAGACGGTCGTCGTCTTCAGCACTCCGGCGTTTTGCCAGACGGCGACCTGCGGGCCGCTGCTCGACATTGTCAAGGGTGCCGCACCCGACTATCCGGACGTCGACTTCGTCCACATCGAGGTGTACACCAACCTCACCGACCCCGACTTTGCTCCCATCCCGCAGAACCTGGCACCCTCGGTTCTCGCCAACTGGTGGAACCTCCCATCGGAACCCTGGGTGTTCGTCGTCGATGAAGATGGACTGGTAAAGGCCCGATTCGAGGGTGTCATGGCTGCTGAAGAACTAGACGCGGTGCTCTAGGACAAAGGTCATCCCTCGGGGAACGGCGTGAGGCTGTGACTCTCAGATCGCCCGGCGTCAGCAACCCCTATTTCGGTGGGTTCTGAGTTTGTGGAGATCAGAACGAGCCCTGTAACCAGCAGTGCGGTCTGATAGGAGCTGAACAGACCGAAACCGGCCGCCCCCATGAGAACCAATGAAGCCGCCGCCAGGATCCGACTGTTCCGCACCAGCGCGGTGACGGTCATGACAAGGGCGCCGATCGCAACGGCGTACACCACAACGGGATAACCACCCGCCCAACCGAGGTTCCACAGGCCCAGAATCTTTGCCGCTGATTGAGCCTCGGCACCACTGAGGGCCAACGCGATGAATACAGCAACGCCTACAGCGACGATCCAGTCCAACCGGCGGGGGCGGCGCCGAAGGAGCAACGGAGTGGCGACGAAGGCGGCCAACGCGACAGTTTCGGCCAAGCCGCCGAGCCACGGCAGGGACACAGAAGCGGCGCCGTCGGCAGCCGACTGATCGAGGAGTCGGACCAAGCCCGCCATCAGGAAGGCGGCGCTCCAGGTCGCCACCGGAATCCGCCAACGAGGCTCGAGGCCGACAACCACGACGATGGCCACCGCAGCCACCAGTCCCAACAGGATCGGGTCGGCGGCGCTACGCAGCCCCTCGACCCGGCCGCCTGCGGCCACAACCAAGAACGCACCGACGAGCACCGCCACCAGCCGGGCACCCGACTCCCACATCGAGACCACAAGCATCAGGAGAAGGACGAACGTGAGCGGGACGGCCATCCGAAAGGCCAGGCGCGCCAAATCGGCGACTCCTCCCAGAATCCCGCTGGTGACATCCACTCCGGGAATGTGGATGAAGACCCGCGTCGCCCCTCTCAGCAGCAATGCCTCGGCAAGAACAACCAGCACCGTTACCCGAGCGACCGGCTCCAACCATTCGCCGGTCAGGCGGGCAAAGCTTGAAACCGGCTGGGCCGGCCGCAGGCTCTCAATCGTTGTCAACGAATGCCTTTATGACGAACCCGAACCAGATCAGGGCAACAAGTAGCAGCGCCACCACCACTCCAGAGATCAGGCCAACAACGATGTAGCCGACGGTCGTGTTCGGCGCCAAAGACCGAGCAACCGCAACAGCGCCCGACCGTCCGTCGACGGTCGCCTCGCTGATGGAGAACCGAACAAACTGGGAAACAGACTTGATCCCGTTACGTTCGTCTGAGCTGCCGTCCCAAACCGCGAAGGCGACGTCGATTTCTTGTCCGACCTCGAACTGCGGATGCTCTGCGCTTGGGGCGGCAAAAGCCCTGCGCAACACAACGGCCCACTCGTCGCCCGAGTGCCGTCCCTCGCCTACAACCGTCTGCTCGTCCATGGGGCTCAGAGTTCCGAAACTGCCGGCGATCAGGCTCTGCACCGCGGCGCCGCTCGCAAACGGGTTATCCGAAGCGGCAGCCGGGTAGTAGGTCTCTGACGTGTCGGCGTAACGGTCGACATAGCCATCGCCAAGCTCCGGCAACGTCGGAGCCCCGACTTGAGAGTCGGCACGCCAATGCCAGATGTTGACCGCGGCATCGGCTTGCCCCATGCATATCGCCGGCACCGAACTTCTGGGATCTGCGGGGAATTGGACCGCGACGGCGTCGGCGAACAGTTCGGCTCTGGCCGTCGAATTGTCCTCGGTGGTGTCGGACCAGCTGACGCGCACCACGAGATCACCATCGGTATGAACCGTCTGCACTGCCAGAGCAGGTGTACTGCCTCCTCCCAGAGGAGTGGCGATCTGCTGGGCGGTCAACGGGACCGGCGCACTGGGCACGGCTTCCCAGCCGGACCAGTCTGGGTCAACACCGGGATCCTCCGCTGAAGCCCACACCGTCACCGACAGCGTTTGCGGGTAAGCGAGGTCGAGAGCGAAGACCTGCGTCAAAAGACCAACCGCCAGCGCGAGTACAGCCACGACCAACATACGCCGCGACATAGTCGCGTTGGCACCGGTCACTGCTCGCCCTTGAAGTGAACCGGCTGCCATGCCGACGGCTCGCTGGCAAACGGCTCGCCGTCACCGCCGATCACCGAAGAAAGAAGTGTTCCGGCGTTTCCGTCGGGCTCGGCACCGAGATCGTCGAGACGCCGGTTGATCCACCAGTCGAGCAGCTTGCCGACGACGCTAAAGAAGTCGTGATCGGAGTGACGGCCGAGACGTCGACCCAATTCCGGCCCCCAGTCGCCGAGATGGTCGACGAGGAAAGCGCGTTCGGCATCGGCGCAGATATCTGCCTGCTCGCTTTCACCGTTATCGGCGGAGATCGCCTCCTTGTAACTAACAAAGGCGAGGTACTCCAACTCGACGGTTACGTGATCAGGGCGTTCACGGGTTGATCCACCGACTTCGAGCCCGAAGGCGCGATAGAAGCCTGCGATGTCGGCCATGATCGCCGTGTGGTTGAAGATCTCGTCTCCCCGGTACGCGGTCTCGTATCCGGGGGTTTCCTGGGACTCGATTTGAGGGAACAGCCGCTGATGGGAACGTTTGAGGGTTGCGAGGTCGTCGGGAATGGTCGCCGTCAGTTCTTGGAGAAGCGGCTGCGCTTCTTCGGGGAAGGCAGGAGCCGCTCCGGCAATCGCGTCGGAGATAGCCTCTATTCCGAGGTCGGTCGGATAGGCGAGCGCAGTGGCGAGCAGGCTGTAGACGCGGCTTCTCTCGGAGGCGGAGTTGCTGCGATTGGCGACGGTCGTGTTGGTCATATCGAGTTCAACTTGTCGGTGCGCTCGAAAGTGGGCTCTTCAACCTGCACTCTGGCGACTTCTCTTCCGGATTCGTCAAAGCCGACCACGGTGTCGTTGAACACTTCGAGGGGCTTTCCCCCGATCATGATCTCCGAGACCTTTGGCCCCTGCTCGATATCGAACCTGAAGATCATGTCCTGAGTTACCCGGAACAACTGAAGCACCGCCAGCAATTCACGGGATGGACGCTCATACCGCTCGATGGCGCGGTCGACTCCCGGGCCAAACATCTGGCGCAGATAATCACGAGGCACCCAACGGGGAGGGATGTAGTACACGTTTGGCTGGGTACCGAACTGTGGGTACAGCGGCAGGGCGACCTGCTCTTCCTGGATCAGGAAGTTGAGGGGGTGATCGGGGTGATCGGCCCAGGTTCCGTCCTCTTCGACATCGACCAGGCCGTTGAGACGAATCTTGCCCACGCAAGCAGACATGCAACGCGGCTCCATCGGCGAGCCATCGGTGAGCGGATCGCGCCCCTCCACCCGGGGATAGCAGCCGACACACTTCTCGGAGGTGCGTGTCGTCGGGCGATACATCGCCTTCTTGTAGGGGCAGGCCTCAACGCATTTGCGGTAGCCACGGCATCGTTCCTGGTCGACGAGGACGATTCCGTCTTCGGGTCGTTTGTAGATGGCGTTGCGAGGACAAGATGCCAGGCATGCCGGATAGGAACAGTGGTTACAAATGCGGGCGAGATAGAAGAACCACCCGAGATGTTCGGGAAGAGAAGCACCACTCGTCGGGAAGCGGGTGGCGTGATCTTCGAACCGGTTGGGTGCCTTCCACTCATCTTCGGCCGGGAGGTATCCGGCCACGTGATCGGTAAAGCCATCGGTTGCCTCGAACACGGTGACGCCGTCGAACCGTCCGTATGGGGCGCGGCCGTCCCCGGGAGCGCCATCCCATACCTGACCACCAGGGTTGGCATCTTCGAGCAAGCCCAGGGCCTTGACGTCCCAGCCATTGGGATAGGAGCCATACGGCTTGGTCTCGACGTTGTTCCACCACATGAGTTCCTGGCCCGGGGAGTGAGTCCAGGTCGACTTGCAGGCCATCGTGCACGTCTGGCAGGCAATGCAGCGGTTGATGTTGAATACAGCAGCGAATTGTCGCTGGGTGGCTCCGGCCTCGAACCGATAGTTCATGGGCCGACCCAGATGCCAGTTGTAGACCTCAGACATCAGTGCTCACCCCAAAGACGTTGGCGATCAATTCATCGATAAAGGCATCGCCGCGACGATTGCGGATGTCGAAGCACGCCGTGTATTCGGCGGAATCGAAAAGACCCCGGATCCTGCCGGCGGGCCACCCCATGAGGGCGTATTCCTCGATAAAGGTCAGTGCGGCAGCCTGATCGTGCTCCACCTGGGATTCCACCGGGTAGGTGTGGCCGACCAACTCCATCGGGTCGTCGTGCTCAAAGCCCTTGTCAGCCACTGGTACCCCTCACGGTCGTAAGTCCACCCGAGATATACCGCTGCATGAGGTCACTCTCAGCACCGGGGCTGATCCCCCCAGTCGCGCCCCTCCACGGCCCCTTGCCCTCGAGGCCTCCGGCCTCGGCAAGCGTGATCCGCACCATCGTCTCCTTCGGGCAGGTGTTGATGGCGTGGTTGTCGACATCGAATCCGAACGTGAATCCCATCGCTCCGGCCCGCTTGTGGAACAGTGAATCTGTCTGGTGCATCGGGGGCGCCCAGCCTCTGGTGATGCTCTGCTGGCTGCCGTGGCGGAAACTCGCCTGGTAGCCGGTGTCGGCGAGAGCGCGACCATCGGGACGGGTCTGTTGGGCCAAGACGGTGCGTGGCGTCGCCATGTAGAACGCGTGCTTGATCATCGTCACGCCCCTTGGATAGGCGGCGTTAAAGGTGACCCGGGCCATAAGCCGGGCCACGGCGGCGAAGTCGTCGGCCTCGTTGAAGTCGCGGTAAGGGCGATCGGCCGGGTTGGCATCGACCCATACGTAATCACCGTTGCCGACGCCGATCTGTTCCGCATCATCGGGATGCATATGGATCTGGGCATCACCGACGCCGGGCAGTCGTTTGTCTTTGCGATAGGGGTCGCCGAAGTTGGAGTTCCAAATCCAATGCCAATCGGTCACCGCCCATGAAGAATGGACCGAATGGCGCGACTTGGGGGTGAGGCAGTAGAAGCTAAAGCCCTGGTCGACCAGAGGGTTGGTGGTTCCCTTGACCTCGTCCCACGACATCATGATGTTGCGCACCGCCCGTTCATCCGGATCGGCCGAGAGCGGGTCTATTCCATACGATCGGGGACGCAGGTAGGGACTGGTCGAAACAATGACATTGGGCATATAGGGCGTGGCCTCGACCGCTTCGCGATGAGAGATCAGGTTCTCGCCGTAATCGACCGCCTCGGGGATATCGACGTATGCGTGAATCCGACCGGTGTCGGTGTAGAACGGCAAGGAGTCATTGACCTGCTCGTAGAACGGAATCCGCGGGTAGGTCCGGTACTGCATGAGCGCCCCGCCCGGCTCCCCGTAGCGACCATCCATGATGTCGGCCACCGTGTATCCCTCGGTGGTGAAGGAAGCAGCCAGGACCCGATCGAGATACACCTCGGGAGTACCGTCGAGAGCGAAGCGGAACAGGTCGGCGAACCGATCGTCGCCGATCAGTTCGCTCATCGCCTCGGCCACCCCGGCAAAGATGGCTATGTCGTCCTTGGAGTCGTATAGCGGGGCGATCCCGCCCTTCCACAGCTGGAGGAATGGATTGGTGGCCGAAGCGGTCATCTCGAGGGTTTCCATCTCCAGCCAGCTGTTGGCGGGGAGAATCACGTCGGCGTATTCGGCCGAGCCGGTCCACTCGATCTGCTGATCGATGATCATGTCGATCTTGGGGTTGGTGTTGTGGATCAGCTCGTAGGCCCACTTGGCCTGATTAATCAGATTGGCGTTGTTGTACCAAACCGCCTTGGTGGGACTCGGCATGTGGGTTTGACCGGTGAAGCTCTTGCGGCCTTCCTCCGGAGTGTCGACGATCAGTGGCCGATCACCCATTCCCCAGTAGCTGGTTTCTTCGCCGTGAATCGTGTGACGCAGATCGCTGAAGTCGTAGGTGGCAGTCGGGTCGAGCATCGGATTGAACGGGTCCTCGTTGACGTATCCGCCGACACCTGGACCAAACCACTGTGCCCCCTGGAAGACGCCTCCCTTGTAGTTGCCCGCCCAGGTGCTTACTCCGCCACCGGAGACACCAATGCTGCCAACCAGCATTGCCACCAGGTACACCGCCCGGTTGTGCAAAGTTGCGTGGAAGTAGTGGTTGATCCCCTCGCCGACTTGGAACGAGACAGGCTTGATCGTGGCGATATCGGTGATGAATCGCTCGATGAGGTCTCGCGGGGCTCCCGTTATCTCGACGACCGTGTCGAGGTCGTAGTCGGCAAGATGCGTCCGATACATCTGCATGGCGGTCGTAACTTCGACGCTGGAGCCGTCGGCAAGGGTCACTGTGCCCGTGTACTCCAGATCGGGATCGATCCCTTTGCCGTCGAGTACATCGCCGACGTCTTCGCGGTTGACGGCCTTCAGCTCTTGGGTCGCCGCATCGAACACGACCCGATCCCCGATCGACTCGTACTGCTCGGCGGTGAGGCCATGAACAGTAAAGCTGGGCCCGTCGGTTGCCAGGCTCGGCGTGTAGTTGGCGAAGACGTCATCGGCGCGCAGTCGTTGCAGCGTGTCGAGGCGGATCAGTAGTGGCATGTCGCTAAAGCGCTTTAGGAAGGCGACGTCGTACAGATCACGTTCGATCAGTTCCTTGGCGATACCGAGGAACAAGGCGGTGTCGGATAGCCCGGCACGCACCGGGATCCAGTAGTCCGACTTCGATGCCTGGGGGCCGTATTCGGGAACAATCGATACGACCTTTCCGCCGCGTTCGATGATCTCCTGGAAGAAGTGGCTCTCGGGCATCTTGTTTTCGACGAGGTTCTTGCCGACCTGCACGAGCAGCTTGGAGTTGCGCAGATCGTTCATATCGACCTCGGCACCCTGAAGACCGTGAACGAACGGGAATCCTGGTGCCTGATCGCCGCGCCAGGTGTATTCCGACCACTCCCGAGCCCCAACCGCCTCGTCCGGTCCAACGCCGCGAACCGCGGCATCCAGGAGCGAGAGGCCGTTGGCAAAGCGGAACAGAGCGAACTTGCCGGCGATCCCGTGCAGGGGTAGCGACGAACCCAACTTGATGGTGCGGACCCCGGCGCCTTCCCAGTACTCGAGCATCTCTTCGGGATACCCGTCTTGATCGATCAGGCGGC
Source organism: uncultured Kiloniellaceae bacterium (assembly GCA_964194935.1). Lineage (GTDB taxonomy): Bacteria > Actinomycetota > Acidimicrobiia > Spongiisociales > UBA11373 > JACZWZ01. Next base: position 3,420 of record CAXMOL010000143.1, on the reverse strand, counting down.
GTCGGCCTTCATCCCCACCGTAGGTTTCGGCAATTGCGTGCAGTCCGGCGGCGGTATACCGGTTGACCTCATCCCAGGAGAGAGGGACGAATTCGTCTTCGCCGCGCGTGTTGAACTTGTAGAGGTCGCGAAGTGATGGATCGTCCGACAGTGAGGGGAACCCGTCGTCGGCCCACGCCTTCCAGCCGGAACGGACCATCGGGCCCTTCAATCGGTACGGGCCATACAGGCGACGATGCATGGTGTAGCCCTTGGGGCACCCTCTGGGATTCCAGGCGACGGTCGACCGGTTGTTCTGTGGGTCGCCGTAGCGATCACCGTCATAGTTCTGTTCAATACGAATCACGACGCCGTTGCGAACAAAGGCCCTCAGTCGACATTGATGAGTGTCGTTGGGGGCGCAGATGAACGTAAAGGTGTCGGTGTAGGAGTACTGGTCGCGGTAGACCTTCTCCCAACCGCGTTCGACATACAACTGCAGGGGATTTTCGACCGACTCGACGCCGGTCAGCATTCGGAATGGGAACTCGACCGATCCGGCGACTAGGGCAGCGCTACTGAGCTTGAGAAATGTGCGCCTTGATACCCCTCGCCCCTCCATGGGCGACAGCATGTGGGACCATCGGCCTCACAGAAAGAGTCGAAAGTCCCTACTGCGGACCCGCGGACTTCAACGAGTTGCGATTAAGGGAACACAGAGAGACGACAGGGAGCCAAGAATGTCTGTACCGATCAAACGCATGGAGAAACGAGAAGAACCGCAGAGTGTGCCGCAACCCATTCATGGAGAATCGGGGTTAGTGCAGGTGGACGCGACCTGGGGAAACATTCAGCCGACGCGGGTGGCAGAAGGCGTTCGGACGATCGGCGAGACGGAGGTAATCGGTTACCTAGAGCGGGGCCTGCCTGTGGTAGACGCTCGAACGGTTGATGACTATCAGCGATCCACCATTCCCGGCGCGGTCAACATCCCCTTTGCGGATGCAGCTGCGCGCATGGATGAGTTGAGCCGGGAGGAGCCAACCATCTTCTTCTGCAACGGACCCCAATGTGGACAATCGCCAACAGCCATCCGGTCCTTGCTCGAAGCCGGCTTCGAGGCCGAACGGATTCTTTACTATCGCGGGGGGCTGCACGATTGGCTTACGCTCGGACTCCCCATAGCCGGCTAGGGGCGCCATCATCCGGTCCGAGCAGTGAACGTGCGCCTGCGACGCTCAGCGTCCACCTTCCAATTTGTTCACTTCTCACCCCGCGATCCAACCGCAGAAGTACTCCTTTTCGCTGGCAATTTCCGCGGCCTCGAAGAGGGATGACACGCCGGTCATCGAGTGCCGTGAGCGTTGCCCGGCGGATCGCGTTCGAGCGCGCCATGCCGCGCCCACAGCCCAACAACTGCGACGACGAGCAGTGCGCCCGCCATCACTACTGCGTTCGCTCCGATATCGATCTCGGCCATGATGGCAACGACGGCCCAGGTCGGCACTATCACCGCGATCTGTGTCAGCAGTCGGCGGGTCCACCGGCGGCGCATCGCCTCGGACCACCGTGCGGCTGGCGGCGAAACGCTCGCGGCCGCCATCGACGTATGGGCCAGAGCGATGCCTGCCGCGAATCCCATTGCCCATGGGGTCGTCGCGTCGTCGACGATTGCGAGCCAGTGGGAGCCGGCCAACAGAACGATCAGTAGTCCCAGATGCGTATCGGGCAAGACCGCCGAGAGCAGAGCGAGACCGAAGATCCCGACCTCGAGCACCAACAACGTATCGCTCCCGGCTGCTCGGGTGGCTGCTAGTGCGACCAGCACGCCTGCAACCCCGAGCGCACGCAACGCGAGCTGGAACGGATGTAGGCGTGGCTGCGGCAGGATCAGAGAGCCGTGGAGGTCGGTCATCGGCCACCCACCCGAACGTTCGCCCGCCGGTAGAGGGCCCGCAGCACTTGATCGAGGCTGCCCCGACCGCGCCACCGCACGACCGGGATTCCGACTTCGCGGACCTGGCGGAGTCTCCTTTCCCGTTCGAGCACACCGATCCGCCAGGTGAGCTGGACGCGCGGGTCGTTGAACTGCTTTTGGATGTCGCCGGGAAGGCAGTCGATCGCGACCACGTCGAGGCCGAGATCAGCGATGGCGATGAGGCGCTGCAGGGCGCCATCCGACAGCAGCGGCGAGAGCAGCATGACCAGCGCACCGCTGCCGAGGCCACGCGGGACCCGCCCCTCGTCGTCCAACACGCGCGAGGGTTCGGTCGTGGCGAGCAACCCGAGGAGGCGCCGGAGGTGCCGTTGTCCGACCCCGGGCGGGACCCGGCGGAACCGCAGCGACCCCATTGTCACCATCGAGACGCGGTCACCGGCGCGGATGTAGTGCTCGGCGATCGCGGCCGTTGCCCGCAGCTCGATGTCGAGGCTGCTCGTTGAACCGAAGATGCCTCCACTCGAACCGGCGTCGTCGAACGCGTCGACCAGCAGGGCAACGTGCCGGTCATGATCGGCGAAGGTCGTGGCGACGTGCAACCGGTCGGTGCGCAGCGACGCCGGCCAATGGATGCGGCGCAGCCGATCGCCGGGCTGAAAGGGGCGGATCGAGGCGAACTCGGCGCCGCTGCCTTGGCGCGGCGAGCGATTGACGCCGATGAGGCCAGGCGCGTGGACTGCAGGCGCCACCGCGTCGAAGAGCGCTGGTTCGGGCAGCGTCAAGATCTCGGACAGCTGCCGCGAGTTCCTCCAGACGTAGCGGTAGGCGTTCCAGGCACTGGAAGCAACGACCAGTGGCGGCGGTAGCCGGTGGCGCCCCCAGCGGGTCGGCCGGACGAGGACACCCAGTGTCTCATCGCCATCTTCGGCCAGGCCGACGACGAGGCGGCCCCTCTCGGCCTGATCGACCCAGGTCGGCGGGTCGAAGACCACTGCGACATCGTCGACCCGGCCAGTCATGTCGTCGATGTGGACGGCGTGCCTCGTCACCTGCCCTTCCTGCAAGGTCGTTTGGCCGACGATCTCGGTTACTCGCGGCGCAACCGCGGGTCGGCGCAGCGCGCCCCAGACTGCGGCGCAGGCCAGTGGGGCGACAAGCACGAGCAGATCGGGGCGACGCATCAGAATCGCACCGGCGGCGCCCGCCAGCCCGCCCACGACTGCACGAACGTGCGCCGGGGTCGGCCGCCACTCCTCCGTGGTTCTCATCCGCCGGGACTGCCCCGAGGTGCCGGAGTCGGTACCGAAGTGAGCAGTTCGGCGGTGACCGTTACACCAGACACGTCCGTCAGCCACAGCTCAGGCTTGACGCTGATGCGATGAGCCATCACCGACGGCGCCACCGCCTTCACATCGTCCGGCGTGACGTAGTCGCGGCCGGCGATGACAGCGAGGGCGCGAGCGCACAACAACAACGCCAGTGCTCCTCGCGGCGAGGCGCCG
>CAXMOL010000142.1:0-12331 GCA_964194935.1 uncultured Kiloniellaceae bacterium | reverse complement strand
GCCTCGCCGAGTCGGATGTCCTTGTCTGCGAGAGCTATCGCTGTCATTCCGGACAGGCACACCTTGTTGATCGTGGTGGCCGGCACGCTCATCGGCAGCCCGGCTCGGGTTGCGGCCTGGCGTGCTGTGATCTGGCCGGCGCCGGCCTGAAGAACATGTCCGAACAGCGTTTCATTCACCTGGGCCGGATCCAGTCCCGAACGACCGAGTGCGGCCTCAATGGCGTGCGCACCGAGCTCGACCGCGTTGAGCGGCTTGTAGGCGCCTCCGAAGCGACCGATTGGGGTCCTGGCGATTCCGACGATGACTGCGGACATGTCACTCCTTTGTCAGGTCGATGGTATTGGAACGCCGGGAGAGGTTTCCCACTTCCCGTTTCGGCTGGCGCTGTTGAGCGATTCGGGTGTCGGGGTGCCCCGTTGTTCGTCTTCTCTTCGTCCTCCCCCCTCAGGGGGGACAGCGGCCCCCCCACCAAACACCTGCGGTGTTTGACTCCCCCTCAAGGGGGGAGTGGTTGTTCTGAAGCAAGGGAGGGGAGGGGGTCTCTCATGTTGGGGTCTGGCAGCGCGACCCCCTCCGTCACCGGCCTTGCCGGTGCCACCTCCCCCTGAGGGGGAGGAGCAGCGTCGTATCTCCTGACTCCTGAGATACGCTCTTGTGGTGCTTCTGCTCAATATTCATCACACCGCTATCGCCGTCAACGATCTCGATACGGCTCTCGACAGTTTCAGCAATCAATATGGCGTCGAGCCGCTCTACCGAGAGGTGGTGGAGTCACAAGGGGTTGAGGAAGCAATGATCGCGGTTGGAGGCTCGCACGTGCAGCTGTTGCAGCCATTGGCGCCGGATACTCCGGTCGGTCGATTCCTGGAGCGAAATGGTGAGGGAATCCATCACCTTGCCTTCCAGGTTGCCGATATCGAGGCTGCTCTGTCGCACCTCGAAGCGCAGGGCGCGGTGCTGGTCGATACGGAACCGCACATTGGTGGAGGCGGTCAAAGAATTGCGTTCGTCCATCCGAAGTCGTTCGCCGGATCACTCATCGAGTTGGTTGAGGTGAAATGAACAATCAGATAGAGGTTGCGGGAGGCGCCGATCCACTGGTGACGGCAGCCATCCTCGCCGCCGTTGCTCGGCTGGAAGAAGAACGAGCTGCGCTCGCGTCGGTGCCCCCACAACGTCCGTCGAAAGGTCGATGGGTTCTCAGTGGTCGACCGCGGGAGGCGGCACCGCCGATTGTGCGGCCGACGCCGGTGACCGATGGATGGAGCGTCGGTTCCGAGGAGTCCGAAGCCGTCGAGCCCTAGGCGACCGCGGTCGCAGTTTCCTGCTGTTGTTTACCGATCGGCAGCGTGAAGCAGAATCTTGCTCCGACCGGGAATCCCGGTTCGTACCAGATCCGACCGTCCATCGCATCCACCAGATGAGCCGCGACCGCGAGACCTAGACCGAATCCGGTCTCTGTGCGGGTGTCTCCCGAGGTGACCTGTTCAAATGCCTGGAAAACCCTCTCCCTGTCCTCCGGCGATAGACCGGGGCCGGTGTCGGCGACGACAACTTGCCAGTGGTCACCGAATGGGACGGCCTCGACGGATACAGATGCACCACCGTACTTTCGGGCGTTGTCAATCAGATTGCGAAGGATCTGCTCGACGCGATTCGGGTCGGCATGAACGACGACGTTGCTACCGATCGATACCGACGCCGAGCTCTCGCCGCCCTCAGGGATAAGCAGGTCGACGATCTTGAAGGCGGCCGGGCGGAGTGAGAAATCAGTTGGGTCGAGCAGCATCCGTCCGGCCTCGAGACGGGGGATGGCGAGTACGTCGTCGACCAGATTTTTGAGGTGTTCAGACTCGGAAACGATGATCCCCAGGAATTCATCGACGTCGGCCTCCGGAAGCTCCTGCCATGTGTCGTGCAGCGTGTCGGCGAATCCTGAGATAGTGGTGAGCGGCGTTCGGAGTTCATGGCTGATCATCGACACGAACTCGTTCTTCATGTCCGAAGTCCCCCGTTCGCTGGTTAGCGCCTCTGTTTGGGCTCGTTTCGCCTTGTACATCTCTGAGGCGGCGACCATGAGCGACAGCGCCACTGCCGAAAGGAAGACGGCGGCGGTTATCCAGAGAGCGACCTCACCCGCACCGCTGAGGGTGTCGAGATCGGGAATCGGAAGGTATGGGCGGATCACCAACGACGTGGTGAAGGCAGAGAGTGCCCAAAACAGCGGCAGTAGGCCGCCGAAAGTGATTGCGCCAGCGATGAGATAGGCAGCGGCTGCGACGAGAGGAGCCTGTGTCTGCAGTGTTGCCCCAAGTCCTACGCCGATCACGATGGCGTCGATCAGGAGCACTTCGGTTGGCGAGTGCGGCCTCGAAATGCGAAGACCGGCGTGCACCGCTACTACAGCTGCAAGCGTCATTGGGAAGATCGCGCCAGGCACTCGAAGCAGTCCACAGATGGCAGCCGTAACCAGGATGGTCAAAGCCGCTCCCACCCGAACGCGCTGCACCCACGGGAATACCCCCCCGTAATCGACGGGAGCTTCGAAACGCCCGAAACGGGCGCGCAGCTTGGTCATATGGCAGCTATCGGCGTCCGGTGACTAGTCCCTGAGTAATAAGCAAAATCAGGCCTCCGGGCGTGATTCGCGGAGCCGATCGAGACAAGAATCCGGAACCGCGAGGTCACCCTTGCCCGACCCCAGCGACACGCCCGGTTTGTAGGTGCCGTGATAGTCGGAACCCCCGGTGGCGACGAGTCCTAGGTCCTCGACTTCTGCGGCCAGCCTCAGCCTCAGATCCAGCGGATACTCGACGTAGTGACACTCGACTCCGAGGGCACCGAGCTCTGCGAAATCGGAGAAGAGGTGGCTGAATGCGGCGGCATCGTCGGCCAGCGTGTGGGGATGTGCGATCACCGGAACAGCGCCAGATTCCCGGGCAAGATTCATGGCCTCAGCTGCTTCGACCCGTACCCGGGGCCGGTAGGCGGGTCTGCCTGCTGCCAGGTAGCCGTCGAAGGCGTCCTGGATGGTGTCTGCAGCACCTTTTTGGACGAGGATTGCCGCAAAATGGGGGCGTCCGATGACGCCCATTTCTGCCTCTTCCTCGAGTTCCGCCATCGTGATGTCGATTCCGAGTTCAGTCAGGGCATCGACCATCTCGTGATTGCGGGCAACACGTCCGAGTTGGATCTCGGCCAGCCGATCGGCGAGAGGTGAGTCGTGATCGACCCAATAGGCGAGGAGGTGCATCCCCTTGCCGCGCCATTGCACCGAGAGTTCGGTTCCCGGTACCAGCTCGATGTCGTTTCCGGCGGCTTGCAATGCCTCGTCGATCCCGTCGAGGATGTCGTGATCGGTCAAGGCGATTGCGCTGAGCCCGATCGACTTGGCCTTGGTGACGATTGCGGTTGGCGAATCGCTCCCATCGGAGTAGCGCGAATGGGTATGGAGGTCGACGGCCATCAGCGCTGGATGCTCACCGCGTTGATGTAGACGGTTTCAGTCGGGCTACTTGGTTCGAGACCAGCTGCCCGAGCAACAGTCGGCACGGTTGCGATCCGATCCAAAACGTCGAGCCCGGAGACCACCGTCCCGAAGACGCTGTAGGCCGGTGGAAGGCCCACGTCGGCCAGCATCATGAAGAACTGTGAGCCGCCGGTGTTGGGGCCCGCATTGGCCATCGCCACGGTCCCTCTGGTGTAGACGAATCCGGCTTCGGGTAGTTCATCCGGAATCAGATATCCAGGTCCGTTGGCTCCGGTTGCGGTCGGGTCGCCGGCCTGGATCATGAAGCCCGGAACCACCCGATGAGACACCGACCCGTCGAAGTAGCCCTGTTCGGCGAGAAAGACGAAGGAGTTGACTGTGGCCGGCGCAACGCCGGGGTCCAATTCGATGGTGATGTCGCCACACGAGGTCGTCAGTACAACCGTGACGGTGCCGCTGAGTTCGAGATCCTCGGGCTCCGCAAAGCGCATTTCGGTTGCGGCCCCAGGTGCGGGTGCGTCACAGGCGACCGGTTGCGCCCTGAAGGCCGCATATTCGGCGGAAGAGATCTCGTCCGCGGCGGCTCCGGCCCCGGTTTCGGCCACCGTTGAGGTCGGGGACTTGGGGGTGGCGCCGGAATCGTCGCCGCCACATGCGGTGACGGCGAGGGCGAAGGCAATGAGGATGAAGGCGAGTCGTCGAATCATGAGCCGAGAGAGTAGGAGAGAGTCGGGAGTGAGGAGTCGGTCCGTTCACCTTTCTCATTCTCCCCCTGAGGGGTGGAGTGCCTTCACTCGGGAATCGGTTCTTTGGCTTCTCTCGTTCTCCTCCCTCAGGGGGGGACAGCGGCCCCCCCACCAAACGGCTGCGCCGTTTGACTCCCCCTCTAGGGGGGAGTGGTCTATCACTGAAGCGAGTGAGGGGAGGGGGGTCCCTGCACGGTCGCGGGGAAGCGCGTGACCCCCTCCGTCACCGGCTGCGCCGGTGCCACCTCCCCCTGAGGGGGAGGGACAGAGTTGACCCCGGGATATCGGCTATTGGCTACTGGCTATCCCGAGTCGTCGATACAATCTCCATCATGTCTCTCGTCGTGCAGAAGTACGGCGGTACCTCGGTCGGCGATGCCTCCCGGATCCGCAACGTTGCTAGTCGCGTCGCGGCTCGGCGCAAGGGCGGTGACGATGTCGTGGTCATTGTCTCGGCCATGGGCGACACCACTGACGACCTGGTGCGCCTGTCCTCCGACGTCAGTAGCAACGAACACCCGCGCGAAATGGACATGCTGCTCACCGCCGGAGAGCGCGTGTCCATGGCGCTGCTGGCGATGGCGATCCAGGATCTCGGTGTCGAAGCGGTGAGCCTTACCGGATCGCAGGCGGGCATCCTCACCGACACGACCCACGGTGGCGCCAAGATCAAGGACATACGTCCGTTTCGGGTGCGAGACGCACTCGACGCCGGCCGTGTGGTGATCGTCGCCGGATTCCAGGGCGTGTCATCGGACACCAAGGAGATCACAACACTCGGCCGCGGCGGTTCCGATGCGACCGCGGCCGCGATGGCAGCTGCGCTCGGAGCGGATGCTTGCGAGATCTATACCGATGTCGATGGCGTGTTTACCGCCGATCCCCGGGTGGTCGAGTCGGCGGAGCTGATAACTGAGATCGCATTCGAGGAGATGTTGGAGTTGGCTGCGGCGGGAGCACGAGTCCTGATGCCGCGGGCCGTAGAGTTCGGGATGCGTTTCGGGGTGCCGATTCGTGTGGCCTCGTCGTTCAACGACGGTCCCGGCACCTGGGTGAAGGAGAAGACAATGGAACAAGCCATCGTGCGTGGGATCGCGCATGATGCGGCGGCTGCCAAGGTGACGGTGCACGGCGTGCCCGACCGGCCTGGTGTCGCCGCTGCACTCTTTGAACCGTTGGCTGCTGAAGGTGTCAGTGTGGACATGATCGTGCAGAACGTCTCGGAGAGCGGGATCACGGACATCTCCTTCACCGTCCCTCGCGAGTACGCCGATGTGGCTCGAGGCGTGGCAGAGAATGTTGCCGCGGATCTGGGGGCGGCCGGGGTGGACCTGGCTACCGATATCGCCAGGCTCTCGATCGTCGGCTCGGGGATGCGTGCTGAACCTGGCGTTGCTGCAACCATGTTTCGGGAATTGGCCGATGAGGGCGTAAATATCGACATGATCTCGACATCAGCGATTCGGGTTTCGTGTGTGATCGATGAAAGCGATGTGGATCGAGCGATGAATCGCCTCCACAGAGCCTTCAATTTCGACGTGGGTTCATCCGAATGAGTGAGATTTCGACGGCGGTCGTTGGCGCCACGGGTGTTGTTGGCCGGGAGATTCTGGCGACCCTGGAGCGGCGCAAGTTCCCCGTCGGGCAGTTGCGACTCATGGCTTCGGAAAGATCCGCAGGAATGGTGGTCGAGACCGCCTGGGGCGACGTCACCGTCGAGGATCTGGCCGTCGCTGACCCCACCGGCATCGAGGTCGCTCTCTTTTCCGCCGGTGGCGCCCGATCCAAAGAGCACGCTCGGCGCTTTGCCGATGTCGGGGCGGTGGTCGTGGACAACTCTTCTGCCTGGCGGATGGATCCGACGGTTCCGCTCGTCGTTGCCGACGTGAACAATAAAGCGGCGATCGAGCACCAAGGGATCATCGCCAACCCCAACTGCACGACGATGGTGCTGTTGATGGCTCTCGGCCCGCTGCACCGCGCCGCCACCCTTACGGACATGGTGGCCACTTCGTATCAATCGGTTTCGGGATCGGGACAGAGCGGTATCGACACGCTGTTGGACGAGGTCGATCATTTCGGCAAGGACACCGACGCTTTACGAACGGGTCTTTGGCAGGAACCACCCGCCGGTCTTTATGACCGCCCTATTGGGTGGAATGTCCTTCCGCTGGCCGGAGCGCTTGTGAGCGACGGCTACACCGACGAAGAGCTCAAATTGGTGCACGAGACCCGCAAGATCCTCGGCGCCCCCGATGTGCGGGTCGAGCCAACATGTGTGCGAGTGCCGGTCATGGTGAGCCACGGCATCGCCGCTTCTGTCTGGTTCGAACGGGACCTGGGAGTCGATGAGGCGGCCGAATTGATCGCAGCGGCTCCAGGAGTGGAGTTGTGGTCAGACAAGGTGCCGACGCCGCTCGATGCGGCTGGAGTCGACGAGGTGTTGGCCGGCCGGCTCCGGGCGACACTCGGTCGGCCCGGAGGGGTCTCGTTCTGGGTGGTCGGCGACAATCTCCGCAAGGGTGCAGCCCTGAACGCGGTGCAGATCGCCGAACTCGTCGCCGGCTGACTGCTGGGGGTAGCCCACCACTACACTTGCCGCTCCCAACGGGACGTGGCGCAGCTTGGTAGCGCGCATCGTTCGGGACGATGAGGTCGCCGGTTCGAATCCGGCCGTCCCGACCAGAGCCTCGGCGAAAGCCGGGGCTCTTGTCATTTGGACTGTCTTTCAGGCCCCTTGAACCGGGGCCTTCTGGCCGTCGGTTCAGCGCGCTTGGGAGTAGATGACAGACGAGTCGCTGATCCGGGCGGTGCGGGATTCCAGCAGGAGGACCGCACGACCGGCAACCCCGCTGAAGACCACGATGAGTAGGAGGATGACGCCGACCAGGGCGATCGGGGTGGTGACGATCTCGATGGCTCGGGATGCGGTTTCGATGGCAAATGTCCTCATGTGCAACAGTTTCTCTGAGATGGGCATCGCCGACCATTGGGGATTCCCCCCGAGAAACCCCGAGATTCCCAGGGGTAGGTCAGGGGTGCCTTCCACCCTGACTATCCGGTGTAGGTTTTGGGTGTGAGGCGAATTCTGACGCTGGTCGTCGTTATCGGGTTGGTGGTCGTTGCTTGTTCCTCTTCATCGTCGCTGACCGAATTCGCCGAGGAGCTCGACGGTCTTGTGTCAACGATGAATGAGCGGCTCGATGCTGGTGACGCCTCGTTGGGTGGGGAGCCAAACCTTGAGGAGATGCGGTCCTATGTCACCGATCGGGTCGGGCTTCGTAATGACTTCCTCGACGCTTTTCGTGCTCTCGACTCTCCGGAGGAGATCGAAGACCTCTACGAGACCGCACTGGATATCATTTCTCGCCTCGTTGCTGCCGAGACCGAATTGGCCGACTTCGTGATGGAGGCGGAGACTGCCGAGGAGGCGCGCACGGTGTGGGATAGCCCGGCTGGAGAAGCGGCGCGGGCCGTCGACGTCGAATCGCTGGCGATCTGTGACGCCGCTCAGGCGAGTATCGACGCCACCCAGGATCGTGACGCCTTCTCCGATACGCCCTGGATTCCGCCTGAGATGAAGGAAGTCATCGAGGTCACTTTCAAGTGCCGTGTTGGGGACCGCTAAGCGGCTTCTTCCGAAAGATCAACGGAGCAAGGAATCTCCCCAGCCGCCGTTGCTTTGATTGACCTGGAAAGTCATCGTCGGGATCGATCGCGCAATGGAGAAACACGGCACCGAGGCGCCAGGCAAGTAGGCCGTCCGAAAACACCTGGTCTCCGACGACCCAGATAGGAATCCTCGATCGCCTTCTGATGCCGAGGCGTATTCGTCTGGTCCACGGCTTGTTGACTCTGCTGATCATCCGGTCTGCGCCGCGCTCCGGCCCATTGCTGATGACGATGACCCGGGTGACCAATGGTTCGAATCGATCGATGACCTCGTTTACGCGTCGGGCGAACTCGCTGGGTGATGCTCCTTGCGGCACCAGCGTGTTGTCGGCGTCGAAGATCATGATGAGCGGTCCCGGTTCGGCATCAACACGCGCCGCCACCTCGTCGATATCGTTGACGAAGGCTGATTGGATCCGCCGCACTACGTGTAGTGAGAGTAGGTGCTCCGTTCGCCGTGGCGCAGGCGCGGTCTACACCACCAACAGCCGTGTCAGGGTCTTTCGGCCCTGACCGTCTGCTTTAGCGGTCTGCAACCATCATTAATACACCCGGGATGGGGACCTTCCGACGCGGGTGGGGGAGAATGTTGCCATGCGCCTGATACGTGTCGTTTCTGGCGTGCTGGGTTTGCTGGTAGGCGCTGCCGCTATCGCCGGGGCGTTGCTGAGTCTGGATGAGGATCGTGACTCGGACGGCTTCTTTGTTTCAGATGCTCATCGGATGGAGCGCTCTTCGTTTGCGATCGCTTCGGAGGGTGTGGAGGTGCTCGTTGACGCCCCCGGCTGGGTGGCGGATCGACTGACCGACCCCGTTGACGTGCGGGCGACCGGATCCTCCAACGATGGCTCTGATCTCTTTCTCGGGATTGGCGCCGCCGGTGATGTCGAGGCCTATCTGACCGGTGCCGCGTACGACGAGGTCGACAGCATCGAGTTCGAGGGTTCGGACATCGACTACGTCCACCACGGAGGCACTGGTTCTCCGGGTGCTCCTGGTGCCGAATCGTTCTGGATTGCATCGGTCGAGGGTTTCGGTATCCAGACGTTGGACTGGTCGATAGAACAAGGGCAATGGACCATCGTGGCGATGAACGCCGATGGTTCGGCGGGCGTCGACGCCAGCCTCGTATTTGGCGCCCGGCTCTCCAACTTCCTGTGGGTGGCCTGGGGCGTCTTCGCCTTCGGCCTCGTTTCAATGCTCGGCGGAGCGGTTCTCATCTTCCGCCGTGGAGGCGTTTCGAAAGATAAGTTGAGTGTCGATCCGATTGATGCGGGTGGGCGCCAAAGGAATCAGAGATCTGCGATAACAAAGGGTGATAGCCAAATGGGACTGAAGTTCTTCGAATGGATGAATCGGCGCTACCGACTCGTAACGGTCGGTGTACTCGTGTTGACCGTGGTGATGGCGGGGGTGTTCGGCGCATTGGGTTCCGAAGATGAGCCCGAATTCGATCCGAAGGGTGAGATGTACACGACGTCGGACCGGGTACAAGACGTCTTTGCTTCTGCTTCAGGCACTCAGGGTGCAGCATTCCTGGTCGAGGATCCCGAGGGAAACGACGTTCTGACTCGCAATTCGTTGTTGGAATGGAAGACGAATTCGGAGTCGCTGCGCGCCACAACTCGCGATGTTCGGGGTGATTCGCTCAACTCCCACTTGGCCACAGTGTTCAGCAACGATTTTGGTGTTGAGATTGATGGCGTCTACTCGATCGCCGATGCCGTAGATGCAGAGCTCGCCGGGGGACTCGAGGGTGCCACCGATGCCGACGTCAAGGTGGCACTCGACGCAGTACTGGCCCCAGGTTCGCCGAGCGCAGCCCTGCGTTCGACGTTGTCTCTCCTGGGGACGGTTACGCCGGGCATTGTCGCCGGCGAGCAGATCGAGATTTGGGCGAGTCCCGCGTACCAAGCCTTGGTCATGTACGACATCGATACCTTCGACATCACTACGACCTCCACAGATCCGGAAGTAATCGAAGTGGAGCTATTCACCGAAGCTGAGCGGTGGCTCCGTGAAGTCCAGGTCGAACTGCGCGGAGATCAGCAGTACTACACCGCTCTGGGTGTCGGCATCGATATCAACCTCGCATTCGCGGAACAGCTGGATGAGGCCTTGCCATTCATCCTGGGGGCCGTGGTTCTGATCCTCATCGTTGTTGGTGTTTTGCTTCGGTCCTATTGGGCTGCGGTGTATGTGGGTGCCGGTCTTGCAGTTTCGACGATCATCTACAAGGGGATCTTCGGGCTGGTCGGCCTCAAGGGAGGCTTGCTGCTCGGGTTCATTGTGCCGATATCGATCATCAGCTTCGGCGTCGACTTCTTTATCCACGCCATAGGCCGTGCGCGGGAGGCGCAAGTGGAGGGCGAGGCTCGCAAAGCCGCCTATGCCTCGGGCATGTCGGCAGTGATGCTGGCTCTGACGCTGGCAGCGCTGTCGTCGGCGGCGGCCTTCGTCTCCAATGCGATTTCCGGCATCGAATCGATCGTCCAGTTCGGCTTGGGTGCTGCGATCGCGTTGCTCGTCGCCTTTGCGATTCTGGGGTTGCTGGCGCCAAAGCTGGTGCTGGCGACTGAAGATGCGATGGGACCGCCTCCGGTTACCCATGGTCCGCGTATTGGGACCAGGCTCGGGTTCTTGGCGGCGGTGGTCTTCGCCGGAACCATGGTGGCCGGCGCTGTGGGGGTCCCGTTCATGGGACTTGCCATGCTGGTGGTGTTCTCGTTGTTCTTCGTTTACCTCCCGTTTCGTTGGACGCGGCGTCGCAACAAGCGGGCTGCGGAGAAGGGGATCGAGTGCAGCGACCAAGTCAAGGGAGTTGGTCACGGACTCCACTTCGCTGGTTATGTGGTCCACTTCCTGGCGCGGTGGCGAGTTGTCACGGTGCCGGTCGTGGTCGTATTCGCCGTGTTGGGAGTGTGGGGAGCCCTTCAGGTCAGGTCGAACTTCTCGTTCACCGACTTCCTGTCGAGTGAATCCGCTGCGGTCCAGGGCTTGAACCGACAGGAATTCCACTTCGGCGACCTGGGGATTGGGACTGGTTACATCTATGTAGAAGGTGACCTCACCCAAGTCGGAACCTTGCAGGCGATGCAGGACGCCGTCGATGAAATTACCGATTCCGGTGTTGACTTCTCCCGCGACTTCACCGGAGAGATTGAAGTGGTCAACAACGCGATCACCTTGGTCCAGTTTGCCACGGCTTCTTCGATGGCTCGCGATGACGTGGCTGCTGCGATGGGGGTCGACATCACGGATGGCGACGGAGATGGGTACCCCGATACACCCGAGCAAGTGGCGGCGATATACGCGGTGGCGAGCAGTGAAGGGCTGCGTGATGATGCCGGGCAACTCGTGTTCCCCGCCGACAGGGTCGGCAAGGTCCTCTACTTGGATGGGGACACTCAGGGGACACGTCTTGAGGTGATCGTCGGCTCGCTCACCGATGGCCCATTGATCGACGCTGCCAAGGCAGCTCTGGACGATGCGGCGGCGAATCTAAGAACGGCGACGGCCGGAGCCGACCTGGATCTGATCAGCGTGTCGGGAGAGCCGATCACCTTCCGTAACACTCTGAACGCCTTTACCAAGTCGATGCTGTTGTCGCTTCCCCTGGCGCTGTTGCTGACGTTCGGAATCGTGTCGTTGATGTTGCGATCGGTGAAGTACGCGCTGATTTCGGTTGTACCGATTCTGTTGGTGGTGGCATGGGTGTACGGGTTCATGTACCTCGCCGACTATTCCATTAACCCGGTGACGGCGACCATCGCTGCCATCTCGATCGGTGTTGGGATCGACTTTGCTACCCACTTCACAGTGCGGTTCCGGGAGGAACTCGCCGGCGAACCCAGTCGCTTCCCGGCGCTACGCCGGGCTGGTGAGGGGACGGGCGGTGCCCTGATCATTTCGGCGCTTACGTCGATCGCGGGCTTCTCCGTACTCGGAATGGCTCCGATGCCGATCTTCGCCATCTATGGAGTCCTGACCGCAGTGATGATCGCACTGGCCGTGCTGGTGACCCTGCTGGTCCTGCCGAGCCTCTTGTTGTTGGTGACGCCGTCGCTCAAGGGTGAAGAGCGAGAGCGGCTCGAATGGGAGCGGACCCGCGGCGAGTG
Organism: uncultured Kiloniellaceae bacterium; assembly: GCA_964194935.1. Classification (GTDB taxonomy): domain Bacteria; phylum Actinomycetota; class Acidimicrobiia; order Spongiisociales; family UBA11373; genus JACZWZ01. Next base: position 302 of record CAXMOL010000142.1, on the reverse strand, counting down.
GGTGTACGAGCCCCACGCAAGGGGAACAGCCACTCAGGAGAGATAGCCCTTCGGTTCGGGTCGGTCGCACCAATTCGGTCGGCCGGCCCGGACGACGCCTTCCTCTTGGGGGGGGGAAGGCCGGATGGCCTGCGGATAACCCGTCGTTCACCGTTGACGGTCTCGGCGGGCTTGTGCGAGACTCCGCTGCATGTCTGCAGACGGAGTGGATAACACGGGTGCGGGAGCGTCTCGGACCCCGGAGGCGGGTTCGGCCCTGGGGGGGACGCTGGGGGCGCGGCGCCAGGTTCGTCTCGGTGGTC
>CAXMOL010000141.1:0-4108 GCA_964194935.1 uncultured Kiloniellaceae bacterium | reverse complement strand
GCTTCGCTGCCGGCGGCGGCGCGATACGTGGATGCCGAGGTGATCGAGATCGAGGGGCACGCGGTTGGCTTTGTCGGCGGGGGCGTTGAAGGCATCGGAGTGCCCGGGGAGGTGTCTGAATCCGTGATGGCCGAGAAGCTGGCCAAGCTGGGTTCCGTCGACATCCTCTGCACCCACGCAGCCCCAGCCGTTCGCCCACTGAGCCGTGACGTGGTCGGGGGACGTCTCAAGCAATCGGAAGCGATTGGCGACTATCTCCGGGAATTCGAACCCACCTGGCACTACTTCGGCGACATCCATCAGGGGCAGGCACGTACCTGGAGAGTCGGCGGGACGACCTGCCACAACGTGGGTTATTTCAGGGCCACCCATCGGGCGCTGCGTCATGGCTGAGGTCGATCTCTCCCGACTCGCCGATGCCTACCGGTTCCGCTCCGACGATGGCGGCAATGAAATCGCCGCGATGCTGTCCGTTTGCGGCGTCGATGCCGACAGCCACGTCGTCGACGTCGGTGGCGGTCGGGGAGCACAGGCTGCATCCGCCAAGACCTTGGGGGCTCGGGTCACCGTGATTGACCCCTCGATGTCGATGCTGCATCACGCGGGGGCAAGGTCGATCGGGCTGGGCACGGTGCAGGGAGTCGGAGAAGCACTCCCGCTTGCTCCCTCGTCGGCCGATCTCGTGTACTTCCACCTCAGCATCCATCACGGCGACTGGAAGACGATGCTGGACGAGGCATGGCGGGTGGCTCGACCCGGCGGCTACGTCTGGATCTGGTCGATGACCGACGACCATCACCGGGCCTCGGTTCTGGCTAAGTGGTTTCCCCGCGTCGCCGCACTCGATGAGGCCCGTTTTCCCAAGATCCAAGCGATGTCGGAGTACCTCGCCGGATTGGGCGGGAGTGTGACCACCATCGAGCGGCAGGAGTCGATGACTCGCACTGCGGCCGACTGGATCGAGGCCGTCGAAGCGGGGTACGTGAGCACACTCCATCTGTTGTCTGACGAAGAGGTAGCCGGTGGTCTCGAGCGCTTCCGCGCCGTCCATCCCGACCTCTCGGAGGTGATCACCTATCAGCTCAGATACGCCGGGGTGTCGCTGCAACGGCCCCCGCTAATGTCGTAAGCGTGGAAGGAACGATCAGAAGCACCGAGACCTCGGCGCCACCCGAGGTGGTGTTTGCTGTCGCCTGTGATCTCGATGCGTACCCCACTTGGGCGACCGGCGTCGTCGAGGTCGAGGTATTGGAACGCGATGAAGAAGACAGGCCGGTACGAGCGACATTTGTCGTCGATGGGTTCGTAAAGAGGATTTCATACGAACTCGAATACGCATACGAACAGCCCCACGTGATCTCGTGGAAGGCGGTGCCCGGCGACGACATAAAGGAAATGGAAGGCTCATACGAGTTCCGGCAAAGCGAGGGCGGGGGAACCTCGATCGCCTACGCGTTGCGAGTTTCGCCCAACTTCTCGGTTCCCGGGTTCCTCCGCCGTCAAGCCGAGAAACAGATCGTTCAGGCCGCGTTGCGCGGGCTCCGTCATGAAGCCGAGGAGCGCGCCGCGCCCGAATGAGGGTCCTGCTCATTACCGGTAAAGGTGGAGTCGGTAAGACGACGGTGGCGGCGGCAACCGGACTGCGATCGGCGGATCTGGGATATCGCACCCTGGTGATGTCGACCGATCCCGCCCACAGCCTTTCTGATGCCTTTGCGATGGCCCTTGGCGATGAACCCTCCGAGGTCGTTCCCGGTCTGCTTGGTCAACAGATCGACGCACAGCATCGCCTTGAAACCCATTGGGGAACGGTGCGCGATTATCTCGCCGACCTGTTCGACTGGGGTGGGGCCGGTTCGATCGCGGCCGAGGAATTGGTGGTGTTTCCCGGGATGGATGAGTTGTTCGCCCTTGCCGAGGTCCAGGACCACGTGGCATCCGGCGACTACGACGTCATCGTCGTCGACTGTGCGCCTACGGCCGAGACGCTGCGCTTGCTGAGCCTGCCCGATGTCCTCGGCTGGTACATGGAAAAGCTGTTCCCGATGGAGCGGCGGGTAGCCAAGGTGGTTCGTCCCGTGTTGTCGAAGGTGATGTCGATGCCGCTGCCGGGTGACGATGTGTTCCAGGCCGGTGAAGGCTTCTACGGCCGCATCGAGGGAGTGCGGCGTTTGTTCAGTGATCCCGACGTCACCAGCGCCCGGCTGGTCATGAACCTCGAGAAGATGGTTGTTGCCGAAGCTCGCAGGACCTACACCTACCTCGGATTGTTCGGGTACGCGGTCGATGCGGCAGTGGTGAATCGAATCATTCCCGAAGCCGTCACCGATCCATACTTCAAGCGGTGGCGCGAGGTTCAGTCCGAACACTTGGAGACGGTGGAGGAAGCCTTCGCCGATATCGAGCTGCTTCATCTGCGGCTCTTTGACGAGGAGATGGTCGGGGTCGACAAGCTGCGCCTGCTCGGAGAGGAGCTGTACGGCGATCAGGACCCGACGGCCAAGCTCGCCGAGGCGGCGCCGTTTCGAATGCGAGAGGAGGGCACCGAGGTGGTGCTCGAACTCTCCCTCCCCTTCGTCGATCGCGCAGAGGTCGATGTCGTGCGCCATCATGACGAGGTGATCGTGACCGTTGGACCTTATCGGCGAGCTTTGATGCTGCCCGATTCGCTAAAGCGGCGCGAGGTCGTAGGTGCCCGGCTCAAAGAAGGAGTGCTGGACGTGAGGTTTGGGACGAGGAATGAGTGACGATCTGAACGATGCTGCACGGCGCGCCATGCAGCGCGCGGGCGTCCACCTCATGAAGGCTGCGATCGAGGTCGTGGAAGGCATCAGCGCTTTCCTGGAAGAGTTGGGCCGCGATGACGATCCGGAAGAAGAGTCGGGGCCGGAGAAGATCGAAGTCGAGTAGAAGCGACGCAGCATGGTCGCGGACACTCGAATGACGCACCGATCTCCACCTGCTCAGCGGCACCTCAGGCTGACATGGGATAGCGGCGGACGGGAGGACTCATGACCATCGCTGTGGACATCGGGGGCACCTGGACCCGGGTCACCCGCATCGAAACCGATGTACTTCCCTCTCCCGAGGCCACCACCCGAATCTCGACCCCGCTCGACCTCGGTGACCTCCCCGACCTACTGGTCGAGCACATCGCCACTCTGGGTGTTGCCAACGCCATCGGCGTTGGGTGTGCTGGATTGATCGACCCCAGCGACGGTCGGATCAGATGGATGCCGCATGCTGAAGGGAGAGATATCCCTCTACAAGCGATCCTGTCTGAACGGTTCGGGGTCCCCGTCGTGGTCGACAACGACGCCAACTTCGCAGCGCTCGCTGAGTCCCGACTCGGTGCCGGCGTCGGGTTTCGCATGGTGTTGATGGTCACGCTGGGAACCGGAATCGGAGCCGGACTGGCCATCGAGCAGGAGATCGAACACGGCCGCGGCGGACTCGGCGAAGTCGGCCACATGAGACTCGCTGCGGAGCCCGGTTGTGCCTGTGGATCGTCGGGTTGTTGGGAGACCCTGGTTTCGGGCCGGGCACTCGATGCCGAGGCCGAGGCGATCATCGGAACCGATGCCTCGGGCGTCGATTTGGTGGAAGCAGGGATGGCCGGCAACAGCTCTGCGACCGATGCGCTCGACCGTGCCGGGGAATGGCTCGGGGTAGGCCTGGGCAACCTCATTGCCACACTCGATCCGGACGTAATTGTCATTGGTGGGGGAGCGGCGGCTGCGGGGGATGCACTGCTTCGTCCGGCATCCCGATATCTTGGGTCCCGCGGTGGCGGCCTGGCGGTGTCCGGAATCCCGCCGATACGCCGAGCCGCGTTCGGGCCGATGGCCGGACTTGTCGGAGCGGCATTGGCAGCAAGAGAGGTGACGAGATGAAGGACACATTCCTCGAGGCGGCTCGGGCCGTTCCGGCGACCGTGAAGCTGGTCTACCGATTGGTGCGAGATGAGCGCATCGACGAGAGAAAGCGTGCCGGTGTGGTTGCGGCGTTGGCCTATGCCGCCCTTCCCTTCGACTTCATCCCGGATCGATTCCCGATAATCGGACGAGTCGATGATCTCGTGATCGGTGCGGCCGCCCTCCAGGCCTTG
>CAXMOL010000140.1:0-12206 GCA_964194935.1 uncultured Kiloniellaceae bacterium | reverse complement strand
GGTGTACAACACGGTGAACGCCCTTGTTCGCCATGAGACGCGTGAGATCGGCATGATGAAGGCGATCGGTGGGCGGCGACGGCAGCTAGCCCTTGCCTACCTGGAGACGGCGGGTCTGATGGGATTGATTGCCACCGTCTTCGGCTCCCTCGCTGGCATCCTCCTGGCCAACCTTCTAGTGGGTTCGATCGCCACCTCGCTGATGAGCGCCCAGCCGACCTTCGGCGTGCCCCTCGAAATCCTCGCCCTCGCTGCCTTGATCGGCGTCGGCGGCACGATGGTGGCCGGACTGCCCGGGGTGCGGCGGGCCGCCCGGACATCGGTTCGCGAGGCGTTGGAACATCACGGGATAGAGGCTCGGTACGGTGATGCCTGGCTCGATCGCGTGCTCCAGAGATTTGGGTTCCTCTCCCGTTCTTCTCAGCTAGGCCTTCGCAGTGCCGCTCGCAGCAAGCAACGGTCGGTTGCTACCGGGCTTCAGATAGGTCTCGCCGCCGGTACGGCCCTGGCGTTCATTGCGTTGGGGGCAACCATGGTGTTTCTGAACAACCAGACATTTGACGTCGAAGCCGGCGACATCCACCTGTTCGAACAGGGAGAACGCGCCCTCGACGACTCCACTGCTGCCGTCGTCGAATCCATCTCCGGTGTGGCCGCGGCTCACCCGATTCACTACGCGGCCTACGGATTTCGCGGAGCGAACTACGGAGTCTGGGCGTTGCCGGCCGACACGGTGTTCGAGTACGACCTTGCCGCCGGCCGCTGGTTCCGAGAGGGTGAATCCGACGTCGTTGTCGTTGGGCAGGCGTTGGCGGCCGTAAACGGAATCAGAGTCGATGACGTCATCACTGTGGAACGGTTCGACGGTCCGATCGACGTCACGGTCATAGGTATCGACCGGTTGCTGGTCAACGACGGCCAGAATTTCTTCAGTCCCCTGTTACCAATGCTGGAAGCCGCCGGCCGGGCGAGCCCGAATTCCTACTGGATCGAAACCGTCACACCTGATGAGGCCACAGTGAATGCTGCCGCTGGCGACGTCGAGCAGGCGCTCCGAGGTCGTGGACACGCCGTTTCGACCGAACTTCGGTACGTCGAAAGAGCCGCCAACCAGTCTGAGGCAGCTCTGATCCTGACCTTCATCGTCCTGCTCGGTGTTCCGGTGCTGGCCATCGGGATGATCGCTCTCGTCAGCACGATGACAACCAATGTTCTCGAGCGCACCAAAGAGATCGGAGTGCTGCGCTCGATCGGTGCCCGCCGTCGTCACCTGCGCAAGATGCTCCGAGCCGAAGCCATGGCAGTTGCCTTTGTCGGCTGGTTGCTGGCGATCCCGCTCGGATTGGGGATCGCCCGTCTGCTGATCTGGATCATCAGCCGGGCCTTTAACGCCACGTTCCCCGTGATCTTCCCCCTCTGGTCATTGGTGCCGGTTCTGGTCCTGACGCTTACCGTCGCCGCTGTTGTGGTGCGCATCCCGCTGCGTCGCGTGGCGCGGATGCGACCCGGCGATGCGCTCCGCTACGAATAGGACACGCATCCTTTGGCACGCCGTTAGGTGAGCAGTCGGTAGAACCGCCAGAGGTCGTTTTCGATCGGAAGGATCTCGATGTTGGAGAAGCCGGCCTCCTGCGCGTATGTCCGCAAAGTGTCGGGACGCATCACAGTGCCGGTCGCCGCCGAGTCGGGTTGCGACATCCCGTCAGGGAGGCAGATGAATAGGGAGAAGCCGTACATGAGTCTCTCGATGTCGTCTCCTTTGCCCGGGAAGGCTTCGGAAACCTTCTCGTCCATGACGACCACTTGTCCGTCTTCCTTTGCCAGGGAGCGCATCGTGGAGAGCACGGCGACCGGGTGAGGTAGGTCATGAATGCATTCGAAGGCTGTGACCACATCGAAATCGGCCTCGAAGCCGAGGGAACCTGCATCGGCATCGTGGAACTGGACCCGTTCCGAGACGCCTGCGTCCTCAGCGTGGCGTCGAGCGTTCATGATGGAGGGGGTATCGACATCGAAGGCGTCCACCGTGACGTTTGGGTAGGCCTGCGCGATGGCGATTGATGACCAACCTTCTCCACATCCGATGTCGGCAACGCGTCCTCCCCGGAGTAGCCGCTCGTGGAGGTCGGGCACTGAGGGGAACCAGTCGCTTCCGAGGGCCGCCAGGAACCAGGGGCGATTCGCTTCAGCTTGGCCGGTGCGCATGTCGGGGCCGAACTGCTCCCAGGAGACGCCCCCGCCGTTGCGATACGCCTCGACCAATGCTGGGAGTTGGATTCCGCCTGCGGTGACCACTCGAACGAACGGTGCCATGTAATCCAAGCTGTCCCGACTCGTCAGCACCTCTGCATGTGCTGGTGGGAGGGTGTAGCACCGCGCTTCGGTCTCCAGGGACGGGTCGTCGACGTCGAGTATGCCGGTGACTGTCTGCTGTTCGAGCCACTCCGTCGTGTATCGGGCGTTTGTGGCCGCCACCCGGGATAGTTCCCCGGTGGTCAGGGGACCGTCGTTGAGGAGCGCGTCGTAGAAGCCGAGTTGCTCTCCGAGGTAGATCGCCCACATGTCCATGGCGCCGAGCACCGCATCGAAGAGGCGACCGGTGAACTGTTCGATATCCGTAGATGCGTTTGCATCGCTCAAGGGTCGCTCCTCCGATCGACCGCGGGTCCGGTTCCGAGAGTGACTGCCTCTTCGAAGTCCAGTTCCGCACCTGCCTCTGCTTGGGCCGCGGCGGCCTGCTCGCCGAGCTGTTCCTCGGTCTTAGCGACCAGTCGATCGAAATCTGGCTGATCGACGGCGGCTCGCCTCGACCCGACCCGGTCTCTGATCCCGGCACCGGCGCCGAGCAGCTGCGCCGCCTTCTCGAACGAGCCCTGCGCCACGGCCGCCGCAGCCAGGCGTTCAAGGCTCCAGGCGACTCCGCCCTGATCGTTCATCTCACGAAAGGTGCACAGACTCTCTATGAGACTCTTTTCGGCTGTGGCCCAATTACCTCTGCCGAGTTCGACCATCGCCAGATGGCCTTTCGTCTCGGCGGACCCGGCGACATCGCCGATCTCCTGGAGTTCCTTGAAGGCTTCGACTAGATGATCCGATGCTTCGTCGAGCCGACCTTCGGCGAGTGACACCTTCCCCAGCCCTTTGAGCGCGGCCGCGATCACAACCTTGAATCGAACACCGGAAGGACCGTGCAGGCTTTCCTGGAACAGCTCGCGGGACTTGGGGAGGTCGCCGACCGTGTGCATCGCCTCAGCCAAGAGGGCCTGGGTGCGCCGGACGTTCCACACATCGCCTGCCTCACGGAAGGTTTCCAGGGACCGGCTCTGCAACTTGATGGCCTCGTCGAGATTTCCCCGTTCCTGGTGGGAGAGTCCGAGATAGCGAGCCACCCAGGCCTCGCCGTACGGCTGCTGAAGTTGTTCGTAGATGTCCTGGGCCTCGGCCAAGAGCGCCAAACCGCGATCCAGATCCATGTCACGGCGGCTCAGTTCCGCACCGAGGAAACTGGCGCAGTAGCCCTGGGCGTGGAGATCGCCGACTCGACGGGCCATGGCAAGGCCTTCCTCCAAGTCGGCGATGCCGCGCTCGGCCTCTCCGAGGTCGCTCGCAAAGAAACCGGCAGATGCGAGCATTCGGGCTCGCAGTCCCGAGTCGTCCGTCGGCGTGTTGTCGAGTGCGACCCTCGTCCAATGGAGTCCGTCGGACCAGTCGCCGCGCCTCAGCCAGTAGAGAAACGCTCCGTTGGCAAGTCGCAGCGCCGCGTTGTCTCCCTTGGTGGCCGTAAACGTGATGGCATGACGGATGTTGCCGATGTCGGATTCGATCCGTGTCGACCAGGTGTCCTGGTCGGGGCCGCGGAGGCCCTTGGCTGCGGCCGTTGCCAGTTCTTCGAAGTACTCGGCGTGAGCCAGTCGGCGCTCTTCGAGTTGGCCTTGTGCCTCGAGCTTGGTCAGCAGGTATTGGCGCACCGACTCGAGGACGGTGAGTCGTAGTTCGCTGCCCGCTTGATGGCTCGTAATCAGCGACCGATCAACTAGAGCCGACAGACCGTCAATCACTGCAGATCGTGGGATATCGCCGCCCGAAGCCACAGCCTCAGCCGCTGCCGCGTCGAAGCTTCCGACGAACACTCCGATTCGCGCTGCAAATTCCTGGCGCTGTTCGTCGAGGAGTTCAAACGTGGAGTCGAGAGCGGCCAGCAGTGTCTGTTGATGCGTCGGAGCCGTACGTGGCCCGCCGGTCAATAGTTCGAAGCGCTGATCGAGACGGTCGAGTATCTCTTGCGGAGTGAGGATTCGAACGATGGCGGCGGCGAGTTCTATTGCGAGCGGCATGCCATCGAGGCGTCGGCATATCGCGGCGATGACTCCGGCATTGTCCTCGTCGATCGCAAAGGTCGGATCAACTTCTTTCGCCCGTGTGTCGAACAGGACGATCGAATCGAAATCCAGCACACCAGCCCGAGAACTCGCTGACTCGCCCGGGATGCCCAGCGGGGGGCATGGGTAGCGGGTCTCGCCGGCGATCTCGAGAACCTGACGGCTGGTGGCGAGGATCCTGAGGTTGCTGGCCGCGGCCAGCAACTCACTGGCGAGGCGGCGGACGCCGTCGATGACATGCTCACAGTTGTCGAGGACGATCAGGCAGTTGCTGTCGCCGAGATAGTCGATCAAGACGTCGACGGCTGACCGACTGGCCGATTCCTGGAGGCCGATGGCATGGGCCACCGCCTGGGCTACCAGTTCATCGCTTCTGGCGGAGGACAACCCTGTGAGCCAGACACCGTCGCGGTAGGTCTCGAGCGAGCCGGCCGCAACTTCGAGCGCAAGCCTGCTTTTGCCCGCTCCGGCCACCCCGGTAATCGTGACCAGTCGGGACTCGCCGAGCAGCTTTTCGACCGTCTGGCGTTCGCGGTCACGGCCGACAAAGCTTGAGGGCGCTCTGGGGAGGTTCGTTGGGCCCACATCGAGCTTGCGAAGTGGGGGAAAGTTCGATTGCAGCCCCTGGATGGCCAGTTGGAACAGGTGCTCGGGCTGATCCAGATCCCTCAAGTGGAATTCGCCCAAGTCGAGGAACGTCACTCCATCGGGAATCCCTGCCTCGCCGAGTACACGGGTCGAAGCGGATACGAGCACCTGGCCGCCGTGGCCCGTTTCACTGATTCGGGCGGCACGGTGGACGTCGATCCCGACGTAGTCGTCGCCACCCAGTACCGCGACTCCGGTGAGCACACCGATCCGAACTCTGACCTGATGGTCGTCAATCCATGTTTCAGCGGCCATGCCGCGCTGGATGTCCACAGCGGCAGCCAGTCCTTCGCCTGCGGTGTTGAACACGCAGAAGAATGAGTCACCTTCTGTGTGGACCTCTAGTCCATGGTGCTTTTCGGTGGCCTCACGGATCAGTGCCTGATGTCGTTCCAGGGTCGGCCCAAATTGCGCTGCCAGCTCATGAAGGAGCCGCGTTGATCCCTCGATATCTGTAAAGAGGAAAGTAAGTGTCCCTGTGGGTAGTTCGGCCATTGGCGCTCGAATCTACTTGGACAGCCTCGAACGCGGGAGAGAAGGTCGGGACGAATTACATATTGACAATCATCGATATGATGATACGTTGATGGGTATACACATTCATTGAGTGGAGGTCGAAATGACTACCAGTGCGGATGCAACCCGGGAGGCTGTGCGCCAGACCTACGACACCATCGCCACCGCCGAGGCGACGGGCTGCGGTTGTGGATGCGGTCCGGACGGCTCGGCCTCTACCGCGGTCGTTGCGTCGACCCGGATGGGCTACTCCCAAGAGGAACTTGCCGTCTTGCCCGATGGATCAGATCTCGGCCTCGGGTGCGGTAACCCGCAGACGATTGCCGGGCTTCAGGCCGGTGAAACGGTCCTAGATCTCGGCAGCGGCGCCGGCATCGATTGCTTCCTGGCGTCTCGACAAGTCACCGAGACCGGTCATGTGATCGGTGTCGATATGACTGCAAGCATGGTTGCCAAGGCACGCGAGAACGCCACCAAGGTGGGCTCGGACAACGTCGAGTTCCGCCTCGGCGAGATCGAACATCTTCCGGTTGCCGACTTGAGCGTGGATGTCATCATCTCCAACTGCGTGATCAACCTGTCTCCGGACAAACCCGCGGTCTATCGCGAGGCGTTCCGGGTGCTCAAGCCCGGAGGGAGGCTTGCGATTTCCGACGTTGTCGCTTTGAGCGAGCTGCCGGACGAAGTGAAATCGGATATGGCATTGCTCGGGAGCTGCGTTTCGGGGGCGGCAATGATCCCGGAGCTGGAAGACATGCTCGGTGAGATCGGTTTCGGCAAAGTAGATATCAAGACGGCGGCCGAGAGCCGGGAATTCATCCGGGAGTGGGCACCCGGGTCGAACATGGAGGACTTCGTAGTCTCGGCGACTATCGAGGCCACCAAGATCTAGGGCTGCTGCCAGCCGAGCTGGTGGTGTTGGCCTCTACTCCAGAGAGAACGGCGGGTACTCGTCGGTAAGGCTGCCCAACCAGCCATATGTCCGGGCGGTCCACCGCTGATACCCGACAAAGAAGTCGTGTAGTCCCTGGGGCAGCGTCCCGGTAATGGCGATGATCCAGAATCCAATCCAAGCTGCGATACCGGCTGCCCCGCCCAGCACCGACAGAATAATGAGGTGGGGCAGGGCGGCAAGTCCCTTGAGGAAGAAGATCCCCGCCACGGCCCAGCCCCTGCTGCGTTCGCCGTGGCCGTTACCTTCGACCGACGTCCGGGCGGGATAACTCGGGGCCTCGAAGGCAAACGGCGGGTACTCATCCGTGGTGGAGTACAGCCATGCCTGTGTCCGGTTGACCCAGTGGATCGTGCCCCGGATGAAATCTGCAATGCCGTCCGGCTGTGTGCCGGTAAAGGCGATCGCAAAGTACCCGATCCAGGCCGCGAGCATCGAGATCGTCAGTAGGAAGACCATCACGATCAGATGCGGCAGCAGGAGCACTGCCTTGAGAAACCAAAGGATTCCGGCGACGGCAAGACCCCGGCTTCGTTCCCCGCTGCCGTAATCGACCTCATAGTTGATCGGATAGCCGTTCATGATCCTCCAATCGTCAGGCGCTTGACACTATCGAACCTGATGGCCGCCATGCGTCAGCGGGTGGCGATGGTTTTGGGGCCGCACGGCTTCGTCTTACCCTCATGGCGTCGGTAATCGAGCCGAGGAGACATTCGGTGCCCACCCCCCATATCTCTGCAAACAAGGGCGACTTCGCCGAAACCGTGCTGCTACCGGGAGATCCGCTCCGGGCCAAACACATCGCCGAGACCTACCTCGAAGATGTCGAGCAGATCACAGCAGTCCGCAACATGTTCGGTTTCACCGGAACCTACAAGGGGACTCGGATTTCCACGATGGGTACGGGTATGGGTGTGCCGTCTGCGTCCATCTATGTGACTGAACTGATCAATGAGTATGGGGTCGCCAATCTCATCCGGGTAGGCACGTGTGGAGGGGTCAATCGGGACGTGGGAATGCAGGACGTGATCCTCGCCATGGGTGCCTCTACCGACTCCGGCGTCAATCGGACCCGTTTTGAAGGCCTCGACTTCGCTGCAACCGCCGACTGGCATCTGCTGCACACTGCCGCCGAGACGGCAGCCTCACTTGGTACGGAGGTGAAGGTTGGCAATGTCTTTACCTCCGATCTCTTCTATACCCCCGAGGAAAGCCGCTTCGAATTGTTGGAGCGCATGGGGATCCTTGCCGTCGAGATGGAGGCGGCCGGCATCTACGGCGCCGCCGCCGAGCACGGGGCCAAGGCGCTGGCAATCTGCACGGTGAGCGATCACATCATCACTGGCGAGTCGACGACCTCGGACGAACGGCAGAGTTCATTCTCGGCGATGATGGAGATCGCGTTGGAGACGGCAGTAGCCCTCTGATTCGCGGATCTCGTTGACACCGGCGCGTTCTGGGCCTAGCCGCCCCGCCACTTCCGACAGATGATCGGACGCCTCAGTCTTCGAGGCGACTCGGGAAGCGCGGTCAGATCCGAAGTTGCAGTAGCGTCCCTACAGGTCGGTGCTGGTCATCGCCATCGGTCCATTGACCAGTGGTCTCTTCTTGTTCCTTGCAATCGCCAATCACAGCAAGGGTTTTGGCGATGTAAAATGAACGTCGCAGCGGAAGCTCGGTGTGGAAAGAAGCGGATCGATGGCGGCAAGCGGACTCACCCGTCGGGACCTACTCGACGCAGCGCATCGAGCGGGACACAAGCTGAGCGATCGCCAGCTAACCGACTGGGTCAGCCGAGGTCTGATCGCCAACGCCACGATCGTCGGCAAGGGCAAGGCCAAGGGGGTCGAAGGTCGCTGGCATCCTGCCCAGAGAGACCTTCTTCTCAACCTTCTGGCCAAACGCCGGACGATGGCGAAGCTTGCACCGCTCTACAACATCCCGGTGTTCATTTGGCTCAACTGGAGCGACTTCAACACCTATGTCAAGGTCGACCAAGTCCGCAAGGCCCTCGGATCGTGGGTCGACCGGAGCCGCACCGTCCCATCAGTGTCGGCAGCCCGCCGGGCATCCGAAGTAACAGTCGAACAAGCCGCAGCCCCGGACGCCGACAGAAGCAATCGCCGCGCTGCAGTCAGAGTCCTCGCCGACGTCGCAAAAGGGGCGCCCTTCGACGCGCAGCAACTTGAGGACCTATCCCAAGCGATCGTCAGCAGCCTCTCGATCAGTCGGATAGTGGATCTTGTTGCCTCCCGGTACAGGGCGATTGAGCGTTACGAGGGGTACACCGATGCGGAATTCCAGAATGCTCGCGAGGCGTATCTGGCCGATGTCAGTGGGGATACCGAATCGGCGCAGAACCATGATGTGCGGCAAGAACTCGCCGCGCACGCTTGCCTGAACTTGCTCACCCATCTCGGAACGGGCGAGCGATCAGACGAGTAACCGGCGTCGCCTCTTTCTGAAGCTCCAGGCGACCCAGGAACACACTTCGGGGATAGCCCCGGTGAACGTGGGCCTGAGCCGAGACATCGACCTGTCACCCGATTGCCCGATTTGTTCGTCTGTATCTGTAGGAATGAGTGCTCTAGAAGGGGAGTCCAATGGAAGCTGTGAGAGGGAACTGGAACACCGGGGTAGCGATGCTCGTCGGATTGTTTCTGGTGTTCATGACGGTCGGCATCGGAGTCGATGACGGGTCGAACGGGGCGGAACGGTTCTTTGGTGTGGGGGTAATGGGAGTCGCATCTATTGCTTTCATTGGTGGGCTGTTGGGGCTTCGTTCGGGCCGCCTCTCCAAGATCGTCGCCAACGCCGGCATCGTGGTTGGTGTTGCCGGGACGCTGATTTGGTTCTGGATGGTCATACCCCCGATCTTCGCCCTCGTCGTGTTGGTGTTTGGGGTTGTCAGAGGCGGGTTGGCCAGAGAACTCGCGATCGCGCACTAGCGATCGTCTACACCAACCCCTTGGTCAGGTGAGCTGAGCGACATCGCTGGATAATTCGATGGCACCGAGAATGAAGACGGTGCCCAAGATCGCCCATGCCGCCGCAGACGCGGCTCGGCTTGCCGGTTCACCTGACCCTAAGGGTTGGAGGTTGAACGTCGGATTGCCCTTCTCGATGAAGCGGTCGGTAGCGAGTGCGACGGTCAACCCCCAGGCTCCAGGAAGAAACACGAACAGCCCGATCGCCAACCAGAGTGGTTTTAGCAAGCGGAAATCGATTCCCTCGGCTTCCACAAACACACCGCCTCCAACGACGGCTGCGGTGAGGGCGACCGCCGGGACCACGATCCAGCGCTGACCTCGCAGGAATCGTCGCAGTAGACCAAAGGCCACGCCGCCGACGGTTCCTATAAGGGTTGTACCTATGAGCAGGAAGATGGTGGCCCCGCTGAACGTTCCTATCTCGAATCCGTCGTCGGAAATCAGGCCCCGCACTCGGTCGCCAGAGGTCAGGAACAAGAGACGCATCGCAAGTCGACCGCCGATACCTCCCCACAGAAAGCCGGCGAGCATTCCGGCAACCGCGCCAGCGCCTACCGTCCGCATAACGGCGTCGAGGCCGGTTGCGGGCTCGGGCTTCTCATTCGTGTGCCCCATGTCGTTCCTTCCTTCGAGCCCCGATTGGTGGACGAGCCCAACCCACTGGCGGCTGACAGCTCTCTCCCGAATGGAAAATCGAACCGGTCAACCGCCGAGACCAGCGATGAGGGGAAGGACCAGGCCCAGGAGCTGCAAGAGGCCAAGCCCAACGAGAATCCACACGACGATGGTGATCCAACGATCGAGCTGATCGTTGAGAGGATTTGCCGCGGGTGCCTGACCGAGTTCCGCCCGGCGAGCGCGCCGCATGTTGGCGGCGAACACCAAGCCGACGAAGGGCAGAACGACGAGGGTTACGGCGTGCAGCGCCCCCATCAGCAGGAACAAGCCGGCAACTCTGTGGGATTCCCATGTGAGCCACTCCAGGAGATGCTCGGCGCCGTGGACGTTGACTGGGGGGGCGTAGCGCAGCGACATGACCGTGTAGGCACCGAAGATCAGGTAGTAGGCCGCGTCCATCAGCGTCAAGAAGTTGCGACCGGTCTCGGCATTGGTGCGAAAGACATCGCTCTCGAATGCGGTCCCGAACCGCCTAATGGCCGGGCCCAGCACCAGAACCAAAACAATCATGGTGCCGGTTACCAGCACCTCGAGCGTCCAGAACGGCATCTCGAGAGCACCATCTACCCGGTCGATCGCAAAGTAGAGGTAGGCGGCGATGAAGCTCAGGGAGGCCACCATCGCGATCGCAATGCGGCGGATTCGTCTGCTGTGAGCCGCGTCCTCTTCGATTGATTTGGTGACCTTTGCGAAGAGATCCGGGCTCGGCTGATACTGATCGGCCGTCCGGAATGTGGCAGCCAGCCGCTCTTCGAGAGTCATTACTCACCCCCGAGCGCGTCACGGAGGGAAGCCAATCCACGGCGGCAGTGAGTCTTGACCGAGTTGGCTGAAATGCTGAGCACATCGGCAATCTCTCGCTCCGAGAGCTCCAGATAGAAACGGAGAAGAAGGCAGTCGCGTTGTCGCGGAGACAGGTCGCGCACCTCATCGAGCAGTAGTGACTGCTGTTCGCTGAGAAGGAGACTGTCTTCGGGGGCGTCTGGAGTCATCCCCATTGGGTTTGCTTCTTGATGGCGCAGCGACATCAGGCCGCGCCGGTTGTGATCCCGCGCCAGGTTGATGACGATCGACCGCAGGTATGGCGCTGCCTTTTCCTGACCTCGGATCCGATGAGCAGATTTGTGCAGACGGATGAACGCCTCCTGCACCAAGTCTTCGGCGGCATTGCGATCATCCGTGAAGAGGCGTGCCATGCGCACCAGCGCGGCACCCTCCTGTTCGAAGAGGTCGGCAACGAGTGCGTCGCGGTCGATACCGACGACGACCTTGGCCACGTCTCGGGCCCGCTCGATGGCCATGAGAAACCAACGGGCCGAGACCGTCCTCAAGCCTCCGGAATATGAACTGACGGTCATGCGGGCTCTTGCGGACCAGCGTCTTCTTCCATGCGCCGTGACAATCCAAGCAAACGGCCGACGATTGGGAGGGTGACCACATTGGCGCCGTGCAAGACCCCCATCAGCATCAGCATGCCTCCGAAGCGGACGGTCTCGCCTCGGAGCTGCTCGGCTGCAACGGTGTCGGCCCATCCGGTGTCCGGCTCAAAGTGGACGGTGAAGAGGATGAACGCAGTAAAGATGAGGTAGTACGCCACATCCATCAAGACGATGTAGCTCTTACCGGTTCTCGGGTTGGCCCTAAACACATCCGCTGCGTAGCTGCGACCGAACCGCTTGATCAGCGGTCCCAAGATCAGCAATGTCGCGGCCAGGGTGCCGATGGTGATTAGCTCCAGAATCCACCAGTCCATATCACTTCTCCCTCGATCTGAACGTGTCAGATAAATGACCAGGTGCCGGGTTTATCTGTTTTCAATCTACCGGCCTCATCTACACAGACGACTCGGAGGCAATTCTGGGTGACACCGAGGTGCATTCGACGGACGGCCGGAAATCTTGCCGACTGTGTCACCCATCGAGTCCCGTTCTACGTCTATCTGTTGTTGGGAATTGAAAGCGTGGAGGGAGAGGGAAATGACCAGATCGACCAAACGGACCGTGGTCCTGGGAATGGTGCTGTTGTTGATGACAGCGGCATGTG
>CAXMOL010000139.1:0-5817 GCA_964194935.1 uncultured Kiloniellaceae bacterium | reverse complement strand
TTGCGGGTGCACTGGCTGTCGGACGTCACGGTCGGCACGGTGATCGGAGCAGTGACCGCCATGGCGGCGGTGTGGATTGTGGAACGATTTACGCTCGAAATCTCTGGCGCCCTGGAAGCGGTCTTCGGGTGGGCGGCTCGCCAGGATCGCTAGCGCTCGTAGGTGAAGCCCGGCTCAACCAGTTGACGTCAAGACTTGCTGGCGGTGATGGCCTCGGTGATGTGACGGGCGTCTTCGTCGATACCGAAGATGACCCCGGACTTCCTTGTGTGGAGCCACGGGAATCCCAGGAAGTAGATCCCCGTTACGGATGAGACGCCGCGAACGTGGACCGGCTTGCCAACATCGTCGGTGACCGGAACCTGTAGCCAATCGAAGCTCGCGGTAAATCCGGTGCACCAGATCACGGTGCTCACCCCGGCAGCACCCAGATCGAGTGTGGTGAGACCAGCTTTGGCTACCTCTGGTCCTGCCGGGACGTCGATCGGATCCTCGTCCGGAGCCGCGGCCTCGATTCCGTGCTTGTCTATGTAGGTGTCGACATTCCGTTTGAACTGGACGCAGAAATTGTCGGCGAAGTCGATGTGATTCGCCAGCCCGTCATCGGTCGTCAGAACGCCATCGGTCACGTCGCTGAGTCGACCCATCAGATGGACTCCTTGGCGCTGCATCCCCTGGAGGCTGACTGCCCTTCCGCGGTCGCCGACTCCCGAGACCTGGGGCTGCGCGGCGAACTGCATTTGTGGGTCCGGGAGATCCTTGACCTGCTGGTCGAGCAGGCCGATATCGCGCATCCAATAGACCGCATCACGTCCCCGATACCTGCGAGGCGAACGAGCGACCTTGCTCGTGCTCAGATACACCGTTCGTCCGGCAGCGACGAGATCCTCGGCGATTTGGCAGCCTGACTGTCCACTGCCAACGACGACGACTGCGCCTGCGGGGAGGTCCTCAGCCGAGCGATAGTCGGCCGCATGGAGTTGGGTGATCGAGTCGGGGAAACTCTCGCTGATCGCCGGCACCTTCGGCGACTGCATCATCCCGGACGCTACGACGACGCTGCCGGCGTGCATTGAGTCTCTAGACCCCGATCGGCCGGTCGTTTCGACGATGAATCGGTCCGCGTCTTCGACCGAAGCAACCCGTTCCACCGTGGTTCCGAGGCGAATAGGGAGATCGTGTGTCTTCGCATGGCGCTCGAAAGACTCGACCAGTTCGTCGCGCACGTAGAACCCGTCCGGATCTGGACCGTCGTATTCGGAGCCGGGCAGTCCGTTCGTCCAATTGGGTGTATTGGCGGCAAAGGAGTCCCACCGCTGCGAGCGCCAACTCTCCCCGATCTCGCCTCGCTCAACAATGACGAACTTCAGTCCGGCCTGTTGGAGGTGGTACCCGATACCCAGCCCTGCCGATCCGGCTCCAACCACAACCACGTCGAATTCGGTCACCATGCCTCCCTCCTTTGCCTTCTTCCCCTGAGCATGGCGAGACACGCTACAACGAAGTAGTCGTCAGTCTCCAGTCATCAGGAGATGGCACGCCCGCGAAACGGATTGATCGGCCGGGGTAGCTTTGGGGATGGTTCGAACTGAGGAGTGAATGTGAAGCGGACCTACCTACCCCTACTGGTCGTAGTCGTGCTGGTGTTTGCTGCGTGTGCCGCCGGGCCCAACGAGGCAGTCGGACTGGCCGATGTCGAAGGCGACGTCGCCGGGTTCTGGCTCGGTTTTTGGCACGGGATCATCTCGCCGGTAACGCTGGTCATCTCGTTGTTCAAGGACAGCGTCAATGTCTACGAGGTGCACAACAGCGGCAATTGGTACGACTTTGGTTTCGTGTTCGCCATCGTTTCGTTTGTCGGCGGATCCCACACGGCCAAGCGCGGTTAGGACCGACGGTTCTGTTCTGAACACTCTCCCCTTTGGGGGGAGTCAGCAAGCGAAGCGAGCTGGTGGGGGGTGCCCGGTCTTCGTCTCTATCAGGCCAATACGTCTTGTGGGTCAGTTCGCCGAGTCGGTGTGCGTCCGATAGGCAGCCCGATTGCCGCGACTTAGTGAATCCCCCCACCAATCGGCCTGCGGCCGATTGACTCCCCCCAGAGGGGAGAGTGATCCAACCAACCGTCGGGCGCTAAACGCGACAGATCACTCAAAGGGGGGAGTGATTCTGGGGCCGGTAGCCTCGCGTCATGAAAATTGGCGTATCCATCTTCCCGACCGACCAAACGATCCAGCCCGTCGAACTCGCCAAGGTGGTTGAGGAACTCGGGTTCGAGTCTCTGTGGTATCCCGAACACAGCCACATCCCGGTGAGTAGGAGTACCCCGCGGGGTGGTGTGGAGGGCGCTGAGCCCCTTCCGGAGTACTACTGGCGTACCCACGATCAGTTTGTTGCCCTGGCCGCTGCTGCTGCGGTCACTTCGACAATTCGGCTCGGGACCGGAATCACACTTGTAGCTCAGCGCGATCCGATCTGGCTCGCCAAGCAAGTGGCGTCGCTCGACATGATCTCCAACGGACGGGTCATGTTCGGGATCGGATACGGCTGGAACAAAGAGGAGATGGCCCATCACGGGACGGCCTATCTGGAGCGACGGGCGATCTTGCGCGAGAACATCCTTGCCATGAAGGCTTTGTGGACCGAGGACGAGGCGTCGTTCGATGGGGAGCATGTGAAGTTCGAGCCGTCGTGGTCATGGCCCAAGCCGGTCCAGCAGCCACATCCCCCGGTGATCATGGGTGGGGCCGCCGGCCCCAAGACGATTGCGGACATCGCAGAGTTCTGTGACGGATGGATGCCGATCGGGCGTCGCCACGACGTTGTCGGCGGGATAACCAAGGTCCGGGAGGGGTTGGCCGACGCGGGTCGCGATCCCGATTCGGTCGAAGTCGGCGTCTTCGGCTCTCCCCGGGACCCGGCCGACCTGGAGCAGCTCGCCGAGATCGGCGTCGTCCGGGCGGTGTTCGGACTTCCCCAGGACGATCGAGAGGCCGTGCTGCAAGACCTCGAGGACCTCGCCATACTCATTGAGACGATGGGCGGCTGACGCTCGTCCGAATCTCGTCTCTACGGAATCGGCGCCATCACTCGGGTGCTGGCGGCGTCCCACTTCGTTTCGCCTTGGTACGGGGGGCAGTATCCGTTGCCGATCGCCAGGGCCGATCGCACCTGGTCGAGGCCCTCGGAGCGAACCATCGTCCCCATGAAGCCGGTTGCCAACCAGATGTTGCCGTTTTGGACTGCCTCGGTCACCTGGATGTCCCACTGCTCGTTCCAGGCGTAGATGCAGTCGTTGCCGGCACCGTATCCAGCGCTCAGGTAGTAGCCGTCCATCGCGATCGTCCATCGATCGTTGGCAAAGACCCACTCCGAGTCAAGGAGCGGTTCGGTGATCGTCCAACCCCACCACGGGTTGTCGACATGGGCGTGGCTCTCCTGGATGCAGCTCGCGTCGTCACAGACGCCTTCGATTTCGAGATCGATCATGTACACGGTCCCATTCGCCATTTCGCCTACTGGAGGGGTGACGACGGTGGCGGTTTTGGTGAATGTCACATCCCAGTCGAAGAGCAATGCTGCCGAGCGAGTCTCCGCCTCTGTGGGCTGGCGAGCAGCCGTAGCGGTCGTCGGAGGGGCGGTCGAACTGGGCGGGGGTGGTTGCACCGTGGTCGCCGGGCCCGCAGTCGAGTCGGCTGGCGCGTCGTCTCCACAGGCTGCGATCGCCATTGCGATCACCACCAGGAGAAACGAGGTTCGGCGGAGCATTCAGGGACCCCCTCAGGTCGCGGGCGAGTGAGGAGAGTAGGCATCTCCACCCGATCCTGCACAGATGAAATCCACCGGTGATCTCACTCCTACTCGGAACTCCGATGGTGTGCAGTGGTGTCGTGGGCGTCGGGTACGTCACACGGATCGATGTGGACGAGCACCTCGACCTTGAAGGGATATGCGTGCAAGAGGTCATGGCTGATCTGTTGTGCGATTCGATGACCTTCACGTACTGAGAGGTCGGGATCTACAGCAGCGACCAGATCAATCAGCATTCGATGACCGTGCCACCGCATCCGGACGCCTTCGACTGAGATAACTCCGTCAACCGCAGCAGCGACCTCGTGCGCTCGGTCGACCGATTCGGGATCCACGGCGTCGAGGAATCGCCCAAACACCCGTGCGGCCGAGCGACGGAGCAGGACGAGGATCATGGCTGCGACGACCAGGCCAGCCACCGGGTCGACCCAATCGGCGTCCAGGGCCGCACCGACGCCGGCGGCCACGACTGCCAGCGACGTAAGTGCATCGGTGCGAGCGTGCTGGCCGTCGGCGACCAGCGCAGCCGAAGAGATTCTGCGACCTATCCGGATCCGGTAGCGGGCTACGAGCTCATTGCCGGCTGCTCCGATGAACCCGGCGGCGATAACCCATGGAATGTGATCGAGCCCTCTCGGATCGAAGAGGCGTCTTGTCGACTCCCACGCCACGCCCCCGGCGGAAACCGCGATGGCGGTGACGATCAGCAACCCGGCCAGGTCCTCGGCCCGACCCAATCCGAAGGTGTACCGCTTCGAGCTGGCGCGCCGACCCAGAGCAAAGGCGATCCACAAGGGGATGGCGGTCAGGGCATCGGTGAGATTGTGAAGGGTGTCGGACAACAGCGCCACCGAACCGGTGAAGACAACCAAGACAGCCTGCAGCGCCGCGGTGATCCCCAAACCGAGGAGTGAAACCTTGGAGGCCCGCACCCCTTCGGCGCCGGTGTCGGCGAGTGGCGCCGCCTCGGTGTGGTCGTGCGAGTGGGAGACGGCGCGCCGTAGTCGGTCGGCGATACCTTCAGGTGGGTGTGTGTGGTCGTGTCCCTCGCCCATATTGTGCGCCACGATAGAAGAGAGAAAACAACTCTCCCTTTTGGTGGGGGGTGTTCTACCTGCTGGTTGGCGGATTGCCTTGAGTCGGACAACCCCCCACCAGCTCGCTTCGCTCGCTGACTCCCCCCAGAGGGGAGAGTGTTCAGAACAGGATGATCAATCGCGTCTCGCAGTGGAGCGTTGGGCAACTCTTCCCCTCTGACAACTCTCCCCTTTGGGGGGAGTCAAACGTAGAACACTGGCCGCCGAAGGCGGCACCGCCATGCGGAGGCGCTTCGGGGCCGAGAAGGCCCCGAACGTGGTAGCTAGATCCGCAGCCGTTTGGTGGGGGGTTCTGACAACCGTGCCTGAGGGGGAGTAACAAGATGGAGGTCCATGCGCGGTACCGTGCCGGTGTGGATCTGGAGACATCGTGAGAAGCCTGTACTCGCTCCTATCGCTTGTCGTTTTCGTTGCGGCGTGCGGGGTCGAAGCGGCAGCTCCGACCACCAGCAGCACGTCGACGTCGAGTACTTCGACGTCGACATCCACCAGCACCACCTCGACGACGACGACGCTTCCGCCGGCGACCACCACTACCCCTGAAGTGGAGTTCCAGGGGCCCGAACCGCTTCCGGACGACCCGGCATACGCATTGCTTCTCGACGGCCTCGGCCATTTCGGAGGTCTTGGCGATCCGGCACAGTCGATCATCGATGCGATGTTGGAGTCGTTTGGTGAGCCGGCCGCCGACTCCGAATGGATCGAAGAACATGGGTGTGTCTTCGAAGGTCCGATGCGCACCATCACGTGGGTCGGGCCGGGCATCAGAGTTGTCTTTGTCGACGGCAGCAGCGACCTCGGTGAAGGAGAGCATCTGTCGTCGTATACGACGCTGCAACTCGGGTTCAGCGAGCCCGCAACGCCTTGGCAGATGTTCGGAATTCGCCGTGGGACCAACATCGCCGACCTTGGA
>CAXMOL010000138.1:0-3123 GCA_964194935.1 uncultured Kiloniellaceae bacterium | reverse complement strand
CTGCTGGTGGAAATCGTCGAAGGGACTGCTTGGATCGAAGGGCCAGCCAACACGGTGTTCGCCGGCTCACTCGCCGGAAGCTGAACTACCTGACGGAGCGGAGAACTGCGACGACCCGGCCCAGGATCTCGACACCGTCCTCGTACACCATCGGCTCATAGGAACGGTTTTCCGGCATGAGGACAACCTGGCCGGATTCTCTGCGGAGTCGCTTTACGGTCGCTTCCTCGCCGTCGATCAGTGCTGCCACCAAGTCGCCATCGTTGGCGTCGGGTTGGCGGCGAATGACTACGAGGTCGTCGTCGAAGATGCCGACGTCGATCATCGAATCGCCGGAGACTCGGAGCATAAAGACGGGATCGTTGCCGACCAGTTCGGTCGGGAGCGGGAAGATCTCCTCGATGTCCTCTTCAGCCAGGATCGGCGAGCCGGCCGCGATGCGACCAACGAGTGGGACGTCCCTGACCGGGGCGCGGCGCAGATCGCCGTCTCGACCATCGTGGACTACCTCGATCGCCCTTGGCTTGGTGGGATCGCGGCGCAGGTACCCCTGATCGACCAAAGAAGACAGATGACTGTGCACCGTTGAAGGCGAACTGAGCCCTACGGCGTCGCCGATCTCACGCACTGAAGGGGGATATCCCCTCCGATCGACTGTTTCGAGGATGAGATCGAGGATCTGACGCTGCCTATCGGTGATCTGCTTCTCTGCCATAAAGAGCCTTCCTGTGTGGGTCCACGGTACCGATTTGAGAGGCCAAGGGCAAACATATGTTCGACTTGACGAACGAACACGCGTTCGATATATTGGGGGACCCAGAGCGAACACACGTTCGTGTCACACCCGGTTTCTACGGTGTGGCTTGTTGGAGAAGGACCCCGGATGGGGCACCGACTCTGAAGGGCTCTGGAGACAGAGCGACGTGTGTGAGCACGGACCCGGCTCCGAAGGAGTCACGGTCACCGGATATGACGAGCACGGAGGAACCAGCGCCATGACGATCTCCGCCAGCGCACCGCTACGGGTTGTGGTTCTCCTCACTTCAGTCGCTTTGGCGCTGGTCCTCTTGCTCACCGGTGTAGTTGTCGCCCGTGCCAACGACGGAACGGCGGGCTCGATAGTCACTGCTCATGTCGAACATCAGGTTGTCTTGGGCGACACCTTGTGGGATATAGCTGTCGAGTACACCGCTCCCGGGGACGACGTCCGTGACACGATTCATGACATCAAAGTCGCCAACGAGCTTCCCTCGAGCGTGATCGTGACCGGCCAGACCCTGAGCATTCCCCTCGATTTCTGACCCCGGCTGATGGTATAGCTGGTAGCGCTTCGGGTACGCTCGAAGCCATGCTTTGTCCGTATTGCGGAGCAGCCGATACCCGTGTCGTGGACAGTCGACCCGCTGAGAGCGGGTCCACGGTGCGACGCCGGCGTGAATGTGAGTCATGCCACAACCGCTTTACGACCTACGAACGACGTGAATATGCCCTTGTCGTACGCAAGCGAGACGGCACCGCCGAACCTTTCTCTCCGGCCAAGGTTGTCTCCGGAGTGAGCAGGGCCATGGCGGGTAGGGAGGTCGGCGAGGGAACGCTGGAGGGGTTGGCCCAGACCATCGAGGCCTTTGTGGAAGAGCACGGACCAGAAGTAAGCAGCTCGGATATCGGCCACCAGGTTCTCGAAGTCCTACGGGAACTCGATGATGTCGCCTACCTGCGGTTCGCATCGGTCTACAAGGAGTTCGAAGGAGTGGGCGACTTCGAACGTGAGGTGGCAGCGCTGGAGGAGCGGACCTAGAACCTGCCTGCGGTGTCGCTTCCAAGCCGGCTAACTCGTTGTGGTCAGAACCTCGGCCTTGGTGATCGCACTTCGGATCTCTTCCATACGTCCGCTCACCGACGTTGCGACATCACCGAGGGCAACATCGAGCTCCGCTTCGATCAATTGGCTGCGTGCGGTGATCTCGATGATGAGAACCTCGGTGATCTCGATGTCGCCACGGCGTAGGGCGAGCAGATATCGATCCGCCCAGTCGGGGAGAAAGGTCAGTGCCTCCTCAACGCGACCGACGTAGGCCTCGAAGCGCTCGTCGGGGTCGATACGGTTCAGCGCCCCCAGCGTTGCCGTCTGCATGTCGGCGATTGCTTGTCCGGCGACGTCCACCAGCGTCTCCGGTGCCTGAGAAGGGAGCGGAGGGATCGCAAAGAGCTGTTCGGACGCCGTGGAGTAGGTGGCGCCGGAATCGAGATCAGCCGAGATGGTCGTGGCCACGTCGACGATCGTGAGCAAATGATCCTGCACCTCTGCGAGGTCGCCGAGTGAGCCTTGCGGCACGAAGGGAGGCAGACCCGGTAGCTCTTCCAGCGCAGCTGCCCGCAGATTGTCGGTGGCGAGGGAGAAGGCAAGCGCAGACTCGATGTCGATATCAGGCAGGGTTGCGGCGAGATCGTCCACAGCGGATGAGAATGCGGTGACCTCGGTGTTATAGGCAGTGAGTCGCTCGTCGGCCTGGCTGTCCGAGATGGTCCCCAGTCCACGCACCGCCACGATGGCGATAGCGGCGAGGACTAGAGCGGCTCCGATGATCGGCCAACGAAATGAGCGATCACCCGACACGACTCGCCCGAGTGGTTGCGGTCGCCAATCGAAGTCGAGATCGCTCATCGTGTCGTCGCTCTCAGCGCGTTTGCTGGGGCGCGCCACCTGTGCCGGGGTCGTTTCCAGCATGTCGATGATCGTCTTGCGGTTCGCCTCGCGTTGGCGTCGACCTAACCGCATGCCGGTCTCCTCGGATTGGCGGCCATAATTGAGCGCATGCAGATACCGGCAAAGCGAATCGATCCTGCCCTGCCTTTACCGAACCACGCCCATCCGGGTGATGGCGGGGTCGATCTGTTTGCGGCATCGGACGCCAGTATCGATCCGGGAGAACGCGTCGTGGTTCCCACAGGTCTTGCGGTGGCCATTCCCGATGGATTCGCAGGTCTGGTGACGCCACGATCGGGCCTCGCTGCGAAGACTGGACTCGGCATCGTCAATGCTCCAGGGCTGGTTGACAGTGGTTATAGGGGCGAAATCAAGGTCATCTTGGTCAATCATGGGGCAGAAACGGTTGAAATCGG
>CAXMOL010000137.1:0-3235 GCA_964194935.1 uncultured Kiloniellaceae bacterium | reverse complement strand
ACCAGCGTTGCGACGCCCTGGTCCTGCGGCAACGGAAGCGACGACACCAAGCCGGTGAGTGAATTGATCTGATCGGCGATTGTGCCGGTGTCTCCGGCAAGGGTGACGACCTCGGTCCACTCTGGGGCCGAGAAGCTCATGTCATCGCCGACCGCGATGATCTGTTCCGGAGCCAGTCGCTCAGCCTCGAATCCCAGCAGGCCGGCGGCGTTGGCCGTTCCGATGAGGAGCGGGGCCTTTAGTGAAGCCGCCAGAACGGCAGCAACCGCGACCCGATCAAGATCGAGATCGCTCACCATGACCACATGCGTGGCGCATTCGAACATCGCTTGAGACATGTGCACCGAGGCGAGACCCGGGTCTTCGTTGAAGAATTCGATAATCGGAGCGGGATCAGCCGTCTGCATGATCGGCGTGGTTTGCGGACAGGTTGGAGGTAGCGAGGGCGTGTCCGGGGCGGCCGTGTCGCCGACGACGATCTCACCAGTTGCCGATGTGCCGGTCACGATCGGCGTCGATTCAGTTCCGCTGGTGCAGGCGGCGGCAGTGAGTGCGATCGCGAGAGCGAGGGCATATAGGCGAGGCGTTCTCATGCGGGGGGGAGCGTAACGGGGTCTCCAAACAGTGAGTGCTCAATCCGTTTCCGGGCACCACGGCCTTAGGCTGCTGCGATGCAAAGCGCAGCGAAGACGGTCGAGGAGTATCTCGGATCGCTTTCGGATGATCGGCGCGATGCGATCGAAGAGGTGCGCCAGATAATCCTTTCCAACCTCCCTGCGGGGTTCGAGGAAGCGATGAACTGGGGAATGATCGCCTACCAGGTGCCGCTCGAGGTAGTGACCGAGACCTACAACGGTCAGCCATTGATGTATGCGGCTCTCGCCTCGCAGAAGCATCACATGGCCGTCTATCTGACCGCGGTCTACGCCGACGAAGGTGGGGCCGAGGCTTTCCGGCGCGATTACCTCGCTACCGGAAAGAAGCTCGACATGGGCAAGTCGTGTGTGCGCTTCCGGCGACTCGAGGACCTACCGCTCGAGTTGATCGGGGAGACGATCGCGGCGACATCGATGTCGGAATTCATCGATCTGGTCGACCGCAGCAGATGACCGGCAAACGCGTCTTCGAAATGGAGACCCTCGATGTGACCGATCGCTACAAGTTGATGGCCGGGCTCATCGTGCCTCGACCGATCGGATGGATCGGGTCCCGTGACCCGGCCGGCAATGACAATGTGGCGCCGTTTTCGTTCTTCAACATGGTTTCGGGCTCTCCGCCGACGTTGCTGTTTACGACCGGGATGAGCGTCCGGGTCAAGGACACACTGGCCAACGTTCGAGCCACCGGAGTGTTCACCGTCAGCGTGGTATCCGAGGAGATGGCGACGGCGATGAACCTGACATCTGCAGATCATCCGGCCGATGTGGATGAATTCGATGCCGCCGGCATCAGCAAGGTCGAGGGAGATGTCGTGGCGGCGCCGATGGTGGCGGATGCCAAAGCCAATTTCGAGTGCGAGGTGACCTTTATCCATGAGGTGGGCGATGCCCCGTCGGCCTCAGTGGTATTCGGCCACGTATTACGGATTCACGTCCTCGAATCGCTGCTCGACGGGACCCGGATCGATCCGGCCGGTCTAAAGGCAGTAGGGCGCCTTGCCGGGCCGTGGTATTCGAAGACGACCGAGCTGTTTGCTATGGAACGACCCGAAGCGGACGCTCTACATAATCCCGAATAGCGGCTGGGGTGGTTCAAGGGAATCTTCGGGTTGATCTTGCCAGATGTGCACCGGCATCCCAATGAACAGGTAGTCGTCGAGCCAATCCGAGTCCCACACATGGACCCTGGCGCATCCGTGCGAGGCGGGTCGGGCGGGAACGTTGCCGAAGCCGTGGATGCCGTAGAAGCGAGTAAAGCCCCAGTAGTTGTAGACGCACCATCCGGTGGTCGAGTCACAATTCCAGCCGTATTGGCGCCAGGTGAGTTCGAAGTCGCCGTGCGGGGTTGCCGCTCGAACGTTCCGCCCGTTGCGAACCGAGAAGTAGGTGGCCCCGCTCCCGGTAGAGGTCGGAAGAATGCCGGCGATCTCATGATCGCGGATGACGTAGAGCAGTTGTCGGGTGGTGTCTATTTCGACCCGATCGGGCTCGTCCCACCGGAACGGAATCTCCGGGTCTGGAAGCAGAGCCAACCGGATCCAATCGAGAGCATTGAAGGTGGCGGTGCGATCGATCGCGAGATACTTGTGGAAGGTGATGACCGCTGTTTGCGTAGCGACATCGAAGTCACCCGATATCTCACCCCGATAAAAGCCTTGATCTCGCAGTGCCGATTGAAGAGTTCGCACCGGGTTCCCGGTGTCACCGTGTTGTAGTTGGATCAGGGGGTTGAAGCCGGAGACAGGCTCTAGGGAGACCGACGGTTCGGCGGCGTCCACTGTCGTCGGGACGAAGACGGCGCAGGCGAGCGCAAGCGCAACAACTAGTCGCAGCGCTTTCGAACCGGCCCCCAGGAGGAAGCTGCTGCCCATCGCGACCGAATTTAGACGGTGGCGACGGTCCGATGACGGCTTTCTGGGTCTGGAGTCGTCAGTCATCAGTCATCAGTCGTCCGTCATCCGCAAGAAACCCGACGGTTGGTTGGATCACTCTCCCCTCTGGGGGGAGTCAATCGGCGGAGCCGATTGGTGGGGGGTCTCACCGAATCGCGGCAATCGGGCTACCTATCGGACACACACACCGATTCGGCGAATTGACCCATAAGGCCCATGATCGAGTGGCTACACAACCTGGCGCAAACACCCGGTGACAGGCCGATACGACATACAAGACGTGTCGGCCTGATAGAGACGAATACCGGAAACCCCCCACCAGCTCGCTTCGCTCGCTGACTCCCCCCAAAGGGGAGAGTGTTCAGAAAAGTGTTTTCTCTCGGGATACGGGGCTAGCGGCCGGCGAGTACTCGAATGCCGTCGTGGAACCGAGCGATACCTGCCCAATCTGTTGATCCGGCTGGGGCCTCGAAGTCGGTCGGCGTTGCTCCGGCCTGTACCTCGGCGACGATGCCGTCGACGGCTCTGAAGTAGTCGGGCAGCTCACGCAGGGCATCGATGGTTCCCGGCACCCCGTGACCCGGGATCACGTGGCTCGGGTCGAGTCCGATGAGCGATTCGGAGTATTCCGCCCACGCGGCAGGAAACCCATCGTGCATCCGAGGATGAATCCCGTTCCAGCAC
>CAXMOL010000136.1:0-3650 GCA_964194935.1 uncultured Kiloniellaceae bacterium | reverse complement strand
AGTGGGACGCCGCGGGGTTCATTCTGATCGGAGCATTGACCGGCGCCTTCTTCGGAGCCCGCCTTATGGCTCGCTTGCCGGCCGTGTGGCTGGCAAGAGGATTCTTCGTATTGGTGACAGCCGCCGCCACCAGGATGTGGTTCGCATGACGGTTATCGGTCTGATTCTGATTGGACTCGTTGCGGGTGCGCTGGCCGCTTCATTGGGTGTCGGCGGCGGCATCGTCTACGTCCCGGCGTTGGTGACGCTCTTCTTATTCGCCCAGCACGAGGCCCAAGGCACGTCGCTGGCAGTGATCATTCCCACGGTCTTGCTCGCTGCAACCATCCATGGGCGCGCCGGCAGGGTCGATTGGCGTGTCGCGATTCTTCTCGGATCCGGTGGGATCATCGGAGGCCTCCTGGGTGCGGGTACGGCACTCTCGCTGGAGGCCCCGGTGCTGCGAAGAATGTTTGCTGTGTTCCTGATCCTCATGGCCATCAGGATGCTGGCTAGAACCACCCGAGCTGCCCACAACACAGACGAAGAAGGCGCCTAGGGCGTCGGCAGGCCGATCCGCCCGTCCACCCTGAAGAACTGCCGCAGCGCTCCCTCCGCCCCGAGGTACCGCCGCCACAGCAGGACGAGGTAGGCGGCACCAACCGCCTCGCCGGCCCACACAATGGGATCCGACAACATCCTGCCCAGCAGCGAGATCAGGTCTGAATCAAGCACTCTGGGGAATTCCAACCCGAAGAACGGCCACCAGAAAGCTTCCGGAGTCGCCCAAGCCGCATCGAGCAGCAGGTGGATGAATACGCCGATTACTGCACCAATGAGGCCGCGGCGCAGATCCGTACCGCGCTTGGTGACGATGAGAACAACGGCAAACGCCACCATCGGGAAAACGATGCTGTGGGCAAAGATTCGATGCGTCCCAAACGTGTCTTGGAAGAACACCGAGGCGATCGGCTTATCGATCAGGTCGGGAAGAATCGACCCAGCCAGCACCCAGCGCAGATCCATGTCCGGGTCACGGAACACGTAGCGGACGATCAAAACGGTCGCCCCCAGATGCCACAGAATCACGATGCAACTTCGTCGAGAGCCTCATTGGCGAGGCCGTCGGCAACTTTGTTCTTTTCGCGGGGTACATGACCGATCGAGGCTTCATCGAATCTCGTCAGAAGCTTTACCGCCTCACGCTGCAGCGGCTTGAGGTGGGCGGCCTTTACTCGGTACTCCCCCATCACCTGCTTTACGAGCAACATACTGTCGAGGCGGACCTCGATCGAACCAACCCCATGCTCGTGCGCCGACTTCAGGCCCCCGATGAGAGCCTGATACTCAGCAACGTTGTTGGTCGTCTCTCCGATGAACCCTCCGATCGCAGCCACAATGGCGCCGTCGGGGTCGTAGAGCACGAATCCGATCGCAGATGGACCCGGGTTGCCGCGCGAAGCTCCATCGCAATACAGAACATGGGGAGTCACTGCAGGACCAAGATCCGCCAGCAGTGAATGCACCGGGGTGGCTGTGCCTTGGCTGCTTGGACCTGCTCGGCTGCCGAGAGCGTCAGGTGACACCCCCCACAGACACCCTCTCCCAGACGAGCGACCGCGACGCCCTCTTTGGTCGGACGGATCTCTTCATAGAGAGCTATCAGGTCGGGATCGATTAACGGGTTCAGAGAGCTCTTGCGGCTTTCCAGACGTGCGACGTCTCCATCGATCGCGCTCCAAGATGCAGCCACCACCTCTTCGATCCGACCCTTCTCTGCAGCAACGGCATCACGCTGGGCCGAGAGCGACTCTGCCGCCGTCTCGAGCCCATCCTTCTCCTCCATAAGGGCAAGAAGTTGGTCCTCACGTTCTGAGATCCGCCGCTGCAGCATCTGCACCTCGTTGCGGAGATGTTCTGCATCGCGCGCCGAAAGGCCGCCGGCGTAAAGCCGCTGTTCCTCGCGATGAGCCTTCGCCTCTTCGATCTGTAGTTCCCCGTCGGACTTGTCGGTCGCAAGGTCTATTTCGCGCGTCCGCGACGTCATGTCGGTCAGCTGCCGTTCCAGCTCGGCCAGCTCGTCGTGAGCTATTCGATAAGCCACTAGTTCGGGCAGATTGGCGCGCTTATCCAGGAGTTGATCGATCTCCGAGTCGACCGACTGAAGGTCGAGCAGATCTTCGAGACTTTTTAGATCTTCCATTCTCAAGCCCAGGGGTCGGCGTCGATGTCGGTGAGATCGATCGCGGTGTCGGTCTCTTCGGCCACGGCAGCGTACAACCTCGCGACACCGGGACTTTCGGTCGCTGCATGGCCCGGATCGATCACCGCCATGCCAAGTTCGGCCGCGGCTCGTGCATCGTGATGCTTTACGTCTCCGGTCACCAGGACATCTGCGCCGGCACCCGCAGCAGCAGGTATCGCCGACGCACCTGAACCGGGCACGACGGCCACCCGCAAGGTGTCTCCATGAGGAGCTCCGCTCACCCTGGCCGACCCTCCGAGAACCGCCTGGACGGTGCCGACCAGCTCTGCAAAGGAACCAGCAAACGTACCGACCCGACCGAGGAACCCCGACTCGCCCTGGCGTTCGTAGACGCCGTACACCGGTTCCTCATAGGGATGGTCTGACTCGGAACCCCACTGCGGCTCGAACGGTGTTGGATCAATCAGCCCCAGGGCATCGGCCAGCGCGTCGGCGGTGCCACCTGAGGCGACATCAAACGCCGTGTGGGCCACCAAAAGCGAGACACCTGCGCGGGCCAGCGCGAGGGCTCGTCCGTCCGCCCCGGGACCGGCAACGAGGCGCAGAGTCGGGCGAAAGAGCAAAGGGTGATAGGAAATGAGCAGGTCTATCTCGTCGTCGAGGACCCGTTCGACGATGGCTGCGGTTACTTCGTGGCAGACACCGATCCGAGAAACCGCAGCCGCAGAGTCGCCGATCTGAAGGCCCACAGGATCCCACCCGGCGGCCTTGCTCGAAGGAGCAAGGCGTTCGAGTACACCCTGGATCTCTGCAACCGTTGTCACGACAGCGATGCTACCTCCGACATTGCTCCCCCAAGCCTCCACCTCAGCCTCGATTCGGACGGCTTCGCTGGATTGGTGATTGCAGGCGGCGCTACCGTGAGCCGCCCGACCGCGGAGATCTCCTCGATGCCTGATTCGCTTCATTTCACCGACAATGCGGAAGCCAATGAGCTACTCGCCAGCAACCCATTAGCGCTTCTGATCGGCATGATGCTCGACCAACAATTTCCCATGGAGCGCGCCTTCTTCTCGCCGTTCGTATTGGCCGATCGACTCGACGGTCCCCTCGATCCGGCGACGGTGGCCAACCTCGACGACGAGACTCTTGCCGCCATCTTCAAAGGTCCACCGGCTCTGCATCGATTCCCGGGATCGATGGGGACAAGGGCGAGAGACATGTGTGCCCACATCGTCGAACACCACAACGGCGACACAGCCGAGGTGTGGCGCGGAGCAGCCGACGGCGCCGACCTCTACAAACGACTTCGCGCCTTGCCGGGCTTTGGTGAAGCCAAGACAAGGACGTTCATTGGTGTGGTCGGAAAGCGGCTCGACGAGGGACCCCCGGGGTGGGAAGAGGAAGCCTCCAAAAAGCCCTCGATCGCTGACGTCGATTCGTTCGACAAGATCTACGAACTGCG
>CAXMOL010000135.1:0-1905 GCA_964194935.1 uncultured Kiloniellaceae bacterium | reverse complement strand
CCATTCGATGTGGAGCACCTGCAACGATTCAATACGGTCGTTGAACAGTGTCGGACAGCCGGGATCGATGTCGGCCTACTCCACGGAGCTCCGTCGTATCAGGTTGTCCATCTACCGCAAGCGCGGACGCTCGACTTGATCCGTCCGGGCGGTGCCATCTACGGGATGCCCAGCTACCGCAGCGATGTGTCGGGAAACCCCATCATGGATCTCAACCCGGTGTTCAGACTTCGGGCTCGTGTTGTTCGAGTCGAACTTCTCTCCCCCGGCGAGGGCGTCAGCTTTCAGCACAGGTACCGAGCCGAGACGCCAACGTGGATCGCAACCATCCCGATAGGACACACTGACGGCTACCCGCGCGGAGCGGCCGGGAACAGCACGGTTCTAGTAGGCGACACTTTGTATCCGGTCATCGCAGAGGTCAGCTCGAACCATACGATTCTCGAGATCGGCCGAGATAGGACCGTGGCGGTTGGGGACGTCGCAACCTTGGTCGGACCCGACCGGGCAGAGATCACTCCCGATGCAGTCGCTCGCAATAGCGGTCTCGCCCGCGACTATTGGCTGGCCACCAAACTCAATCCCCTTCTCCACCGGCTGACCGTGTAGCTGCGGCGAAGACCAGCGTCGGTCCGTGAAGGTGGCCCGGGCGGAGGAGGGAAATCCTGGTTGAACGGTTCGGCCACAGATGCCTTTCTCCCCTGCAGCAGCCATTCACCCGACACCCGGGGCCGTAGTTCGGCGGTTCGACCCCCGGTGTGGCAACATTGGCGACGTCAGATCGTGAGGAGGCAGCCGCTTTGGCCGACGATATCCGAGACCGCATCACTGCGGTGGTGACCGCCCCCAACCTCACGTACAAGCAAAAGGTGCAGCAACTGGCGTTGCTCGCCGAGGCGGAACTGCCATATCCGAAGCTCTCGGATGACGCCGAGCAAGCGATGGAGACCGGGCTGGTGAGCGATCTCCACGAGGGCCCTGCCCCATACCGGCCCCGCTACGTGCTGCCGGACTACTCAGTCGCCCTGCGCAACGGTTCGGAGTACCTGGAACTCGATGCGCCCAGCGACCTCGAAGAAGCGGTCGACCTCCTCGAGATCCTGTATCACCACGTCCCTTCGATCACCGGCCACCCGGTCTACTTCGGCGATATCGACACTCTCCTGCTCCCCTACCTCGACGATTCGTGGACCGATGAGCGGCTCGATCACCTAATGACTCGTTTCTGGAGGTTCCTCGATCGCACGATCCCTGATGCCTTTGCTCATGCCAACGTCGGGCCCACCGACAACCCGATCGCCCGGTCGGTGCTGCGGGTAGACCGCGAGTTGGCACAGGTCGTACCCAACCTGACGCTCAAGTGGGACCCGTCGGTGAGTAGCGATGCCCTGTTGCGTGAGGCCGCGGTGAGTATCGCCGTGGTCAACAAGCCCCATATCGCCAACGATCCGGTGATCAAAAGGGACTTCGCAGAGGGCTACGGGGTAGTCAGTTGTTACAACACGCTGCCGCTCGGTGGTGGATCACACACGCTGGTTCGTCTTGACCTGAAGCAGAGCCTGGAGCAGCACTCCGGTGACCTCGACGACTACTTGACCAAGACGCTCCCCGAACACGTCGAACTGACTTTCGAGGTCATCGGGGCAAGGGTCCGCTTCTTGGTCGAGGAAGCCGGGTTCTACGAGCAATCCTTCCTGGTGGCGGAGGGTCTCATCCGGCCGGAGCGGTTTACGGCGATGTTCGGCATCTTTGGAGTGGCCGAGTTGGTCAATGGTCTGATGAGCGACAAGCGCTACGGACGGGATCCGGAAGCGACCGATCTCGCTCATCGGGTGGTCGAAATCGTCGCCGATCTGGTCGAGCGTCGTGAGGTGGCCCACTGTCGCAACGGTCGAGCGATGCTGC
>CAXMOL010000134.1:0-4113 GCA_964194935.1 uncultured Kiloniellaceae bacterium | reverse complement strand
CGGTGACCGGCGTCATGTCTGACTTGGTTTCGATCTGGAGACCAGGCGACCGATACGCGGCAAGAGTGACGGCGTCGGCGGCGTCGGCGGCCTCGAGGGCCAATCTCAGGTCAGCGCGTGTCATGGGCGACATACAAGCCGTCGGCTTGAGGCAACGCCACCGGTAGCGTGTTCGTCATGGCCGGTGAGATTCACGACGAGCATCCGTTCGCTGATCCTGAGGATCAGCGTGATCCGATTCGTCGCTTTCGGGGAAGGCTCTCTGCTCCGGTGACGATCGTCACCGCCGGGTCTCAGGACTCTCGGACGGGGCTGACGGTGTCTTCGCTGGTCCTAGCCGGCGACGATGAACCAAACATTCATTTCGTTCTCGGACCGGACAGTTACTTGTGGGATGCGATCCAAGCGAGCGGGAAGTTCGTCGTGCACATCCTGGATGCGTCCCAGCATGGGATCTCGGATCAGTTTGCCGGTATTCGGCCGAGTCCGGGTGGTCCGTTTGCCCGGGTAGATGTAAGCGATTCGGCCCATGGCCCGGTACTCGCATCGTGTCGGACCAGGGCCTACTGCGCGCTGGGATCGGTCGTCGAGGGCGATGGGTACCTGCTCGTCGAGGGAGTGGTCGAGTCCGTCGACCTGCACGATCTCACGACCCCGTTGCAGTGGTTTCGTGGCTCATACCGGGAACTGGCCGAGCGATGACCGTCCCTACACTCGCCCGATGACGACCGACGCCCCGAGCGTGTGGCTGACGACGCTCGGCTGCGCCAAGAACCAGGTCGATTCGGACAAGATCTCCGGTCAGCTCGCCGAAGCCGGCTACCGCCAGGCCTCGGCTCTCGATGAGGCCGACGTTGTGATGGTCAACACATGTGCGTTCATCGAGGCAGCTCGCCAGGAGTCCATCGAGACCGTGCTCGAGGCAGCCGGCAGCAAGCGCAGCGACGCAAAGGTGATGGTTGTTGGCTGTATGGCGCAACGGTATGAGACAGAACTGGTCGAATCCCTGCCCGAGGTCGATGACGTGGTCGGCCTTGATCGGTACGGAGAGCTGGTTGGTCGGCTCGATGCTCTGACGAATTGGGAGCCGATCCGGCTCGGGTCGGTTCCGATGGACATTCTGTACGAGGTGCGAAGGCCGGCTCCAACGACACCGTATGCCTACGTGAAGATTGCCGAGGGATGCGACAAGGCGTGTGCCTTTTGCGCCATTCCACAGTTCAGGGGGGCGCAGCGTTCGAGGCCTCCGGTAAACATCCGCACCGAGGTCGCTGACCTTGTGGGCCAAGGAGTTGGTGAGGTCGTTCTTGTGGCGCAGGATCTTGCTGCATATGGAAGAGACATCGACGCACCGGGCGGGATCGTCGATCTGTTGCAGTTCCTGTCAGATGTCGAGGGATTGCGCCGCATGCGATTGCTGTACCTGTATCCCAGGGAGATCAGCGACCGGCTAATCGCCGAGATGGCAGAGAATCCTCTTGTCGTCCCCTATTTCGACCTGAGCTTGCAGCATGCCTCCAGCGGGCTGCTGCGGGCTATGAAGCGTCCGGGGAGTGCCGACAGCCATCTCGACCTGATCGGCAGAATCCGAGCTGCCACCAGCGAATCGGCGATGCGTTCGTCGTTCATCGTCGGATTTCCAGGTGAGACGGATGACGACGTCGACGAGTTGGCGGAATTCATTGAAACGGCGCGACTCGACTGGGCCGGGTTCTTCCCCTTCTCGGCGGAGGAGGGCACTGCGGCTGTGATGCTCCCGGATCGGGTTCCCTCCGATGTGGTGATGGAGCGGCTTCGCAGACTTCAAGCCATTCAGGACGAGATCACCATCGACCGAAACGCTGAACAGATAGGCAAGCGACTGGAGGTCCTCGTTGACACGGTCGAGGACGGGTCGAGCGTGGCCAGATCGTATCGAGAAGCACCCGAGATCGACGGTGTGATCCTGCTCGACCGTGGTGCGGTGGGAGATTGGCTGGAGGTCGAGGTGACCGGGGCTTACGGGCAAGAACTGAGTGCCGAGGTGATCGGGTGAATGTCGAGATAATCGCGGTCGGTACCGAGCTCCTGCTTGGGCAGATCGTCAACACCAACGCCACCGAGATAGGAACTCGCCTGGCCCTCTCGGGCCTCGATCACTACCACCAGTCGGTCGTCGGTGACAATTTGGATCGGGTCGCGGCTGCAATCCGTCAGGCGACGGAGCGCGCCGATGCGCTCATCATCACAGGTGGCATCGGGCCGACCCAGGACGACATAACCCGGGAGTCGATATGTGCTGCTGCGGGTGTCGAAATGGAGTACTCCGAAAGCTATGCCACCGAGCTCCGCGAGCGATGGGAGCGGCGGGGTCGGGAGATGCCGGCCACCAATCTGCGCCAGGCCGATTATCCCGCCGGAGCGGAACTGATCGCCAATTCCAAGGGAACCGCTCCCGGGTTGCGGATACGGGTCGGGCGATGTTGGGTGTTTGCGGTCCCGGGAGTACCCCAGGAGATGCTGCCGATGGTCGAGGACTCGGTGATCCCGTTCCTGTTGCAGCAGTCCGGTGAGGCCGGTTCCGCCATCGAAAGTCTCGTGCTGAGGACCTACGGCGAGTCGGAGAGCCGGATTGCCGAGATTCTCGGCGACCTCTTTGATGCCTCGGAGAATCCGACCATGGCCTTCCTGGCGAGCGCGGCCGAGATAAAGGTTCGGCTGACCGCCAGGGCGGCGACGGCGGCGGATGCTCAAGAGTTGATCGCCCCGATGGAGAGAGAGATTCGGGAGAGGCTCGGATCGCTGGTATTCGCGACGGGGACCGAACCGGTGGAGTCGATGGTGCTGAGCGCGGCCGCAGAACGAGCATGGTCAATCGGCACCGCCGAATCGGCGACTGGGGGACTTGTCGCGGGGCGCCTCACTTCCGTCCCGGGATCTTCGAGCGTCTTTCGGGGTTCGATCGTGGCGTACTCAACTGACCTGAAACACGAATTGCTCGACATCGCCGACGCGGTGGCTTCGGATCATGGCGTTGTCAGTGAGGAAATGGCGATTGCGATGGCGGTGGGGGGCTCAGCCCAGCTAGGAGTGGATGTATGTCTGGCGGTGACCGGATCTGCCGGACCCGACGCTCAAGAGCGTGAAGTGGGCACCATGGTCATGGCCGTGCGGACGCCGGAGGGCGTTCGGGCAAAGACCCTTCATCTCCCGGGTGATCGCGAACGTGTTCGCACCTATTCCACGACTGCTGCGCTCCACTTGCTGCGGTTGGCGGTGGCAGGGGAGTGGTGGCACTGACCAGGCTGTTTGTGGCTGCCGAAGTCACGACCGAAGCCCGTCATGCACTGGCTGCGTTGGTCGAAGGTGTCGAGATACCGGGTCGACGGGTGCGGCCGCCCAATTGGCATTTGACCCTTCGCTTCATCGGCGAGATGGATGAGCCTGGGAGCGATCTCTTGATCCGATCGCTCGATGAGGCTGATCTCGGGGATCGTTTTCGGGTTCGCTGGGGTGGACTTGGGGCCTTCCCCCGACCTTCCAAGGCCACCGTCGCCTGGTTGGGTGTGGCCGAAGGTGCTTCGGAGTTGTCTGCTCTTGCCGAACGCGTCGAATCGGCGGTCAATACGGCGGGAGTGGCGCCCGAGGACCGCCCTTTTCGCCCTCATCTCACGTTGAGCCGGATCAGACCGCATACAGATGTACGAGACCTGGTCAGCTCTGTTTCTTCGACCCGGATCGCCATGCCCGTCGACCGGGTGCTGCTCATGTCGAGTCACCTCGGCGAGAACGGAATCAGGTATGAGCAGGTGGAGTCCTTCGATCTCGCCTAGTTCCTTGGCATCGAACAGATGTTCGACTAGCGTTCCGTTACCCGGAGAGATACCATCCGTGTAATTCACTCTTGAGTGCGACGGAACGTGTCATAGCCGGTCAATACGGTTGAGGATCAGAAGCTCAAACCAGAAGATCCAGCCAGAACCAGCCAGAAGATGCAAGCCGAAGATGAAGGGGAATACCGATGGACGACAAGTCACTCGACATGGCGTTGACGCAGATTGAACGCCAGTTCGGCAAGGGCGCCATCATGAGGCTCGGCTCCGACAACGTGGTGGCGATCGAGGCGATCCCGAC
>CAXMOL010000133.1:0-2673 GCA_964194935.1 uncultured Kiloniellaceae bacterium | reverse complement strand
CGCTAGCTGTGTGGCCGCAGGCGGGCCAACCATATTGCGGTCATGCGCTATCTCGAAGCCAGCCGTGTGTCCCAGAATCGGCTACAGCTCGATGGCACGGGTCGAGGCAAGGCCCCGACCCGGCGCACATGTCCGCGACGCCGGGCGGGGCCTTGTCTAGCTCGTTAGCTCTCGTGGGTGTTGGCCTCGATGGTTACCCGCCTTCTGGCCAAATGGCCCCGAAGCCCGAATTGCCATCGCCGGGACCGGCGCTCGCATCGCCCGGTGGTAGATCGTTCAAGGCGTTGGAGTCTGCGTTGGCTCCGGCCTGGTTGCCGCCTGGCAGCAGTGACGTTCCCGGAGCGGGCGTGATCGCCGATACCCCGTTGTCGCCGTTGACACTGTCAGCGTTGAGGACGCCGTCGCCAACGATCGGGCATAGGAACTCGCCGTTGCTTCCGACCGCCGGGGGCGGGGCGGCTAAGGCTGCAGCCTGTGTCGCCACTACTGCACCTACCGCAAGAACCAGTACGACCAAGACTCGTCTTAGGTGTCTGCTCATGTTCTCCTCTTTCCTATCAGGATCCCGCCTTGTGGCGATCCCCCAATTGCGTCGGGCCTTCCGACGACCGGGGCGCACGATATGTCTCCACGCCTTACAGAATCAGGAACACGGCGTTAACAATTGGGAAACTCCCTTCCCGCCGTCTAACCGGGCAGCAGAAAGGCTCGGCACATCGCCAGCGGCTGCTCACACCGCCCATATCGGCCAACTAAGTCGAGGCTCAACCGCATCCACAATGACAGGTCCCGGCACGTTCGTTTCGATCAGGGTTGCTGGTCTACAGTTCTTGGGTGAATTCACGAGGGCTGGTGGGTGCCGTGCTGGTCGTGTTGGTGCTGCTGGTGAATGCGTGCTCGGGTGGCGACGACGATTCGTCAACGGATACAGCAGACACCGAGCCGTCAACGACAGCGCCGTCTTCGCCCGATTCAACTGTCCCTCCGACCAGCGGCACCGCGGCGGTGGCCAACGCAGTGCGCATCGAGGACTCTGTCGAGGCCAGGGTCGGGGCTTCAGCCGAGTTCGCGACTGTCAGCGACCCGGTGCCGGTGGCGGCTGGCGACAGCGTGCGAACCGATGCCAACGGCCACGCCGAGATCGTCTATTTCGACGGCTCGGTCACCCGGCTCGACACCGACACTGACGTCATGGTGGTCGATTTGGTTGACGATCCCGGTGACTCGATCATCCGCATCGGCATGAGAGTGGGTCGCACTTGGCATCGGGTGCAGCAGTTGTCGGGCAACGACACCTACGAGGTCGAGACTGTCGTCGCCACCGCGGTGGCGCAGGGGACGGCCTTCTCCATCTCATGCCTCTCGGAGACCACCTGCACGTTCGCGGTCGTCGAAGGGAGCCTCGAACTGGCGCTGACCAATGGCACCACCGACAGCGTCGACGCACCCGCTTCGGTCACCGTCACCAGCGACGAGATATCCGATCCGCAGCCAATCCCATTCGACGCCCTCGATGAATGGCAGGGCGACAACTTAACCCGTGACCAGGACAACGGTTTCGACGGCTCCGGCCAGATCTACGCACAATACGGCGCCGCCTTCGCCAGCCTCGAGGGCACCTACGACGCTACCGGGACGACCACGAGCTTCGTCTGCGATGGGACGGCGTGTGAGGACTTTTCCGAGGCCGCGCATCAAACCATCGAGCGAACCTACGTGTTCGTCGTCGAATGCGAAACAGGCGCATGCGGAGGCCGGGCGACCACCGAGTATCAATACAACGAAGAGTTCGTACAGGAGAACGTTCCCCTGCAATTCGACGGTTCGGCCTACGAGTGGGAGCTGGACGCCAGGGGTGACCTGTGCTTCACCCCCGGGGGGCTGTTTGGTGAGTTGGGTGCCAGATTCGAGTGGAGGCTGATCCCCACCGCCGCCGAGGTTCGCGACAACCGTTACGTCGCCACCCTGGCCGATGTCGAGGTCGTGGTCGACGGAGCCGCGATCGAACCGATCCCACCGGAGTGCGTTGTATACCTCAACACGTACTCCCTCGAACAGTCCCTAGTTGCAGTCCGACAACCCGGGTCCGGCTAGCAAACGCCTCCCACCGACGTTTGTGTGGCCGAAACGCCGCCGATACCCCTTCGGACGAGTCGGACGGCTTCGGACCTGACGGACGGGAACCCTTGCTGTTGCTGAACCTGTTGTTACGCATAGAACGCCTTCGGACGCCGGTTCAGGGTTGAGGGCCATGTGGGAGAAATCCCGTGGAAGTTCGAGTCTTCTCTCCGACACGAGACAGTAGCTGAGGAGCGCTCGGCTTCGCCTCGCTTGAGTAGCTGAGTACTCGGCTACTCCTACCAGCAGGGAGAGCGCCTCCATACAGCCAGCACCCCCAAATCCGGTGGCTCGTGACGACGGTCACGGGTAGCGCATATTGCCTGTGGTCTCAGGGGGTCATGGCAACAGGTCGGCGAGTTTCTCGGATGGTGACATCCAGCCGAGGGTTTGTCGAGGCCGGCCGTTGAGTTAGTGGGCGGCGAAGTCGAGATCCTGTTGGGTGAGTGCTGCCATGTCGGTGCCTTTGGGGAAGTATTGGCGGAGGAGACCGTTGGTGTTCTCGTTGCTGCCCCGTTGCCACGGCGACTGGGGGTCACAGAAGTAGACCTGGAC
>CAXMOL010000132.1:0-2193 GCA_964194935.1 uncultured Kiloniellaceae bacterium | reverse complement strand
GCAACGGGCCCGATGGCGTTGCTTCTTCGCCGTCCGAACGGCGCGATCCAGGTCGGACTCTGCGGGATGCGATCGTGCGTGACGAGTCACCAACCTTGGAGGCGGGTCCGACACTCGAGCAAGCCGGAGCGATGCGGGGCGGCGGGGTTGGGGCGATCTTCGATCCGGGGACGCTGGCGATAACGGCGATCGGGGTGCTCGGGGTCTTGTCGCTTACTACGGGCTGGACGGAGAACGACTTCTACCCCTTCCTCGGCGTCTTCTTTCTGGGGATAGCCGGCGGCCGGCTGCTGCGAGGCCTAACCGGACGATCCGGTATGGGTTTGCTGCTTATGGCGATTGGGATGGGAGTCGGTGCAGCCTTCTTCGACAAGGCAGCGATGCGTGCTGTGCTGTGGGTCATCGCAGCGGCGATGCTGGGCGCTGCGATAGAGGGACTACGTAAGAAACCGGATACGACCGGAGAGCCACACTGACCATAAGAAGCGGGTGACCGGAAGAACTCCGATCACCCGCCTCTGGTTTTGGGCTACTGGCTACTCGGCGGCGTCGTCGCCCTTTTCCCAGATCTCGCTCAAGGCCCCGACTGCGCTGGCGATGCCACTGAACTCCGTGGGGAGGAACAGCTTGGTGGCACGCCCGTCGGCAATGGTGCCGAGAGCATCCAGGTAGCGGATGGCGATCAGGTCCGGGGTCGGGTCACCGGCGTGGATGGCTCCGAAGACCCGCTCGATCGCCTGGCCTTCACCCTCGGCAACCGTCAGCTTCTGGAACTTCTCCGCTTCGGCTACCTCACGAATGGCTCCGGCCTGACCTTGAGCCTCAAGGATTCGGGCCTCCATGACGCCCTCGGCCTTGAGGATCGCAGACCGCTTGTCACCTTCGGCCTCGGTCACGACGGCACGACGAATTCGCTCTGCCTTCATCTGGCGGTGCATCGCCTCGGTGACGTCGATCGGTGGATCGATCCGCTGGATCTCCACCCGGACGACCCTCGTTCCCCAAACGTCGGTCGCTTCGTCCAGGATCTCGCGAAGCTGGGTGTTGATGACATCGCGGGATGTCAGCGCCTCGTCGAGTTGGAGGTCGCCGATGACGTTGCGCAGGTTGGTCTGGGCCAGCTTTGTGGCAGCCAGAATGAAGTTGGCGACGTTGTACTTCAGCTTTACCGGATCGGTCGCCTGGTAGTACACAACCGCGTCGACCGTCACCACGACGTTGTCCTTGGTGATGACCTCCTGGGGTGGCACGTCGACGACCTGCTCTCGCATGTCGACCCGCTTGATCCGCTCGATGAAGGGGATGATGAAACGCAATCCGGGATCGGCCATGCGGTCGAATCGTCCGAAACGCTCAATCAGTCCCTTTTCGTACTGACTCACGATCTTGATGGCGGCAGCGGCGTAAATAACCAGCGCCGCTCCGATCACGATCAAGACGATCAATAGGGGATCGTCGAAACTCATGATGTCTCTCCTCTCGGGGTGGTTGTCGTTCTAGGAGTCTGCTGAGCGATGCCGTTGCTCAGATCGGCGGCCAGACGCACCAGTCGCAAGGACCTCGGCTTCGACCACTCCTCTTGCAGGATTGGAGGAGTCGAGGACACCGCGAGTGGTGATGGATGGTCGTCGAGATGAGTGACATGCATTGCTCAGCGGGCTCCACTAATCATTCGGTGGGCTCTACTACCAGACGGGTGCCGCGGACCTCGATGATGCGCACCTCGGTGCCGGTGGCGATTCGATCGGCGTCGGTGGTTGCTCGCCATTCTTCGGTCTCCATGCGGACCCGACCCTCACCAGTGGTGCGGTCGATCGCTTCGAGCACGACGGCGCTCTTG
The DNA here is from genome assembly GCA_964194935.1 of uncultured Kiloniellaceae bacterium. Taxonomy (GTDB): domain Bacteria; phylum Actinomycetota; class Acidimicrobiia; order Spongiisociales; family UBA11373; genus JACZWZ01. Next base: position 353 of record CAXMOL010000132.1, on the reverse strand, counting down.
CCGACGAACCGGTTCGCTCCAATCGGGTGTTGCGCCTCGTCTCCGTGACGCACGAACCGTTGCAGCACGATTAGTGCGATGAGGGACGAGGCGATGAAGGCGACGAGTTGGATGGCCGGAGCCACGTCCATGAAGGCGAGAACTGCCGCTAGAACGGCTCCTACCGCGAACGGGAGCATGAAGAATCCCGCGGTCACGATTTCGGCGAGCCCGAGGAACATCGCGGCTCCGATCCAGATCCATCTCCAAGTCTCGGTATCCATGCCGTCTCCTTGTCCTCTGGTGGCCAGCCCGATTGCGATGGCGCCGGTCACGATTGCCAGTATGGCCAGGTCCGTCCAGGTAAATCTGCG
>CAXMOL010000131.1:0-43691 GCA_964194935.1 uncultured Kiloniellaceae bacterium | reverse complement strand
CTACACCATGGGGCCGGACCACGCCGCTGTTGCAGCCCGAATGCTCGGGGTGTCGGCAGTCGTGCCCATCCACTACGGAACCTTTCCGATTCTCGACGGCACACCGGCAGAACTGGCCGCCGCTCTCGACGGCAGCGGCATTGAGATGATCGAGGCGACGGCTGGGGTGGCGATCACCTAGTAGACCACTCCCGGTGTAGAGGATTTGTCATTCTGTCGGGACAGCAGAAACGGCCCCCTGGTCCTGTTCTCCCCCCTCAGGGGGGAGGAACAACAGCACGTGAGTACTAACTACTGACTCTTTTCAACCGAGCGGGTACCGGCACGGAGCCCCGAAGTCGGGAATCTCACCACCCGCCGGGTCGACATCTACGCCGGCGGCGCGATAGGAGCAACCGGATCCAAAAGGCGCTCCGGCGAGACCGGCCGCCACCACATCTCCATCGACTTCGAGGGTGACCCAGACGGTGCCTCCGCGCACCGGAACGTTGCCAAGGAAGTAGATCCAGGTCACACGGTCGGGACCAGTCCAGGAGAACCAATCTGAAACCTCTCCGGTGGCACTGTCGACAATGGCCACACCGTCGTCGACGACGACCACACCTGAATCGGTGATCTCCGCCCAACCATCGATGTGAGGTCGCGGATCACCCGTGCCTGGATACGACTCGTCCGCATCGGTTCCGACCAACAGGCGGGCAGACGTGTCGCGAAACGGATCGGTCGCAAACCAGATCCCGATCTCGAGCGAGCCGTCATCGCCCCGACCACTAGTGAGCGCAACGACCGAAGGTGGCCCGGTGACACCAGGCGTAGTGGTGGGTGCAACCGTCGAAGGTGAAGTCGAATCTGCGGTCGCTAGAGAAGTCGTCGGCTCCGCCTCTGCGGCAACAACTGGCGTTGTCGGATCCGATTCGACGACAGCGTCTCCAACCTGATTGCTTCCGCAACCAATAACGGCGAACGCAAGAACCACCGCTCCGACACCAACCCGGTTACTCATCGTCGGCATACCCGGACACGCTAGCGCTGGGTCAAGAATGTGGTTCCGGCATTACGGTTGATCTCATGTCCACGAAATCTTGGAACCTCCAACCCCTCATGCAGGTGCTATCGCGTCGGATGACGATCGGCATCTCGCTTGCAGCTGTCGCCGTGCTCAGCGTCGTTTTCCGCGTGTGGGGAGCGCTGGTGACGGACGACTCTCTCGGCATCATTCGGTCGCAGTTGGCCTTTACCGCGGATCGATTCGATGCAGTGACCGGGACCTGGAACATCGCAGAATTCATACGGCTCACCGCCACCGTCGACTTCATCTTCCCGGTGATGTACGCCGCAGTCATCGCCGGAGTGTGGGCTCGCGCCGCAGGCTCCGATCAGTGGTCCCGCTCGGTATGGCCCGCAGCAACCGCGTTCGGTGCGGCCGCCGCCGATTGGGTGGAAAACACCTTCCACCTGATCGCCATCGAACCAACCATCACCGGAGGAACGCCCGTCGGGGTTGCCGTAGCGGTCGGTTCCGTCTTTGCGGTCGTCAAGTGGATCGGCATCGTGGTCGCCCTCACTGCCGTTGCGATCACTGCTTGGAGGCGCAGCGGACCGGCGTGGCGGCTGGTCGGGGTGGTATCGGCAGGACTGGCCGGTGCGATAGCCGGAGTAGTCACTTCTTTGTTCTGACATCCGTCGCTTCCCACAGCAAGACAGGCCACCAACGACCCATCTCCAACGTCTGCAACGGCAACCAGACCACCGGCTGATCCGTTCAGCGGCGCCGCTAGCGTCGGGGGATGCACGAAGATCTTGCAACAGCCATCGACGCCCTGCTTCCCGAGCTTCGCAACGACCTCGAGGAACTCATCCGTATCCCATCGGTGAGTGCCGCTCACTTCGATTCCGCCGAGGTGCGACGCTCTGCAACCAAGACGGCCGAACTACTGGAAAAGGCCGGCTTTGATGACGTCCGGTTGCTCGAGATCGAAGGTGCGCACCCCGCCGTCTACGGAGAACGACCCGGTCCCGCCGGGTCTCCGACGGTCCTGCTTTACGCCCATCACGATGTCCAGCCGCCGGGAGACGAGGCCGGCTGGACCGTGGCTCCATTCGAACCGATGGAGCGCGACGGACGCCTCTACGGGCGCGGATCTTCGGACGACAAAGCGGGCATCATCGTTCACACCGGAGCGGTCCGCTCTTTTGGCGCAGATCTGCCGGTCGGCGTAAAGGTCTTCGTCGAGGGGGAGGAAGAAATCGGCTCCGCCCACCTCGAGGACTTTCTGACTGAATATGACGACCTGCTCGCCGCCGATGTCATCGTGATCGCCGACAGCGGCAACTGGAAAGTGGGGGTCCCGGCGCTGACAACCTCGCTGCGTGGCTTGGTAAGTGTCCTCGTCGAGGTGCGCACCCTTGAAAACGGGGTCCACTCAGGGATGTTCGGCGGTGTCGTGCCCGATGCGCTCACCACGCTGGCAAGGGTTCTCGCCGGACTCCACGATGACCGCGGCAACGTGGCCGTCCCCGGCCTGGTCACTGGTGAGGCGGCGGCGCTGGACCTGACCGAGGAAGAGGCTCGCGCTCAATCGGGCGTGCTCGACAGCGTCGAGCTAATCGGCGAAGGGCCCCTCACTACTCGCCTCTGGATGAAGCCGTCGATCTCGGTGTTGGCGATCGACGCCCCACCGCTAAGCGAAGCGATCAACCAACTCGTGCCGATGGCGCGAGCCAAGGTCAGCATGCGGATCGCACCGGGTCAGGATTCCGGACTCGCCATGGATGCACTCGTCACCCACATCGAGCAGCAGCCGGCCTGGGGAGCCGAAGTGACGGTCACCCGTCATGAATCGGGAGAAGCATTTGCCTTGTCATCGCTTGATTCCAGGGTCAAGGCGTTTCGTGATGCATTCGCCTCGGCATGGGGACAGGAGCCGGTAGAGATGGGGGTCGGAGGTTCGATCCCATTCGTGGCCGCGTTCTCGGAGAGATTCCCCGATGCCGCGATCCTGCTCACCGGCGTGGCCGACCCCACCAGTCGGGCGCACGGGCCCGACGAGAGCCTGGACCTGGAAGAGCTGCGGCGGGGCATACTTGGCGAGGCAATCGCACTGAGGAACCTGGCACTGTGAAGATCAACGGCTCACAACCCGACCTGGGGCGCATCGGAGTCTGGACGTGGCCACTGGTGACCGCCCCTGCACCGGACGTTCGCACCGCCGTCCGTGCCATCGAGGAGATGGGATATGGGGCCGTATGGTTCCCTGAGAGCAGGGGCCGAGAAGCCATCGCCCTGTCTGCGATGCTCCTCGCCGAGACCTCCACATTGAAGGTCGCCCCTGGGATCGCCAACATCTGGGCTCGGGACGCAAGCGCCGCCGCCGGTGCCGCGATGGCATTGGGCGAGGCCTGGCCGGGACGATTCGTGCTCGGCTTGGGGGTCAGCCACGCTCCCGCGGTAGCAGCCAGAGGCCACGAATACGCGCGACCTCTCGCCTATATGCGCCAATACCTCGACGCAATGGAGCAGGCCGCGTTCGTCGGACCGATTCCCGACGTGGCGGTGCCGGTCATACTCGCCGCTCTTGGGCCGAAGATGCTGCAGTTGGCTGCAGAACGCACCGACGGAGCCCACCCCTACTTCGTACCCGTCGCCCACACCGAATACGCCCGGGAGGTCATCGGCGCCGATGCCTACCTTGCTCCGGAACAGGCAGTAGTACTCGAAGACGACCCCGACCGGGCTCGAGCCATCGCCCGCAGCCACATGAAGGGCTATCTGTTGCTCGACAACTATCGCCGCAATCTGCTGCGGCTCGGTTGGCCAGAGTCCGATCTCGACGACGGCGGCAGCGATGCGGTCGTCGACGCCGTTGTTGCCTGGGGTTCAGTGGAAGAGGTCGCCGATCGGATCGCGGCACACCACGCGGCCGGTGCGGATCATGTTTCGATTCAGGTGATCACAGAATCCGAAGGGGTCCCACTCGCCGAGCTGGAACAGTTGGCCGAGATTCTTCTCTAGCTGCGCTCTAGTTGTCGCAGAATCGACCACCCGACACCGACGTGATCGTCGCGCTGGTTTCGGAGGGAGATGAGGCATCGCCTGCGGTGGCCCGCAGCCAGAGATCGCTCCCGGGTGGCGATGAGATATAGGCGTCTATGGCCCCGGTTAGCCCGATTGCGGCAACGGCATCCGGGTGAGCGGCGAGGACCTGCTCGAGCGCGTCACCGGCACCCACTCCCTGGGCCGTCTTCAGCGGGAAAATGCCTTCCTCAGCAATGAATCCGGCAAAGTGCCTGATCCCCGCTGCGGCGAAGCTGGTCCCACCGTTGGTGAAGAACAGCGTCAGATTGTCGATCTGGATCGTCCGAACCTCGGTCGTCCCTTGGCGACACACACCGAACTCGTTGGAGAGATTGTCGATGGTCACCCATTCGGTGTCCAATCTCGGTGACGCTCCTACGAGCGCCGACTGGACAGCCCCGAGGGTTGCATCGACGTCGGCCCCGAAATCGATGATGCCGATCCCGTCCGGCAGCAGCACAACCGGTGTTCCTTCGGCCCCGTCACACGGCGTCACCGCACGATCGAAGTCGAACGCCACTCCCAACGGCTCGTTCGCATTTCCTTCGCCGCTCTGGAACACGATGCCGGTGCCTTCGACCTGATCACCCACTTCAGCATCGAGGTCCATCGCAAAGCCGTAGTACCCGGCGCTGCCGTCGCGGAACACGAACTCAACCGGGGCACCGACCCCGCCGCGGCTGGTGCCGAAGCTGCCGACTCGGCCGGTAGTCACCACCAAATGGCCGAGTGCGGTTTCGGCCACATATGAACTGTCGCCCCCTGTGTCGAGGCAGACCGAAGAGACCGTGCTGTCCAGACCATCGACGACGATCGTGCCGTCGTCGGCCCCGTCAACTGAATCTGGGTCAAGCGTTCCCAATGCAACGGTGGCAACAAACGTCACAGCATCGAGCGCACTGACCTCAACGACATAATCACCGGTTTCGGTGATATCAGCAGCCCAAACCGACGATCCCCCTGTGCCCACAGCGCTGCCATCGCCGGAGCGAACATTTACGACGGCGAACCCGGTCTCTGTCGCCAGGACCACAGACATCCGATCGCCCTCTTCTGCTCGGACGAAATAGGTCTCGGAGTCGCCTTCAGCAGCGTTGCCCACGACGACTTGTTGACCCTCTTCGTCGTCGACGTTGATTCTGCGATCTTCGGAGCAGGCTCGCGACAACAGGGCCATCGTCTCGTCGTCGGGGGCGCCGGTTATTTCGCGACCAAGATCGGTTTGCACAGCCTCAACCGCAGCAAGCGAGGCCGGCCCGAATGCTCCGTCCACAGTCAGCTGGGCATAGCCGGTGCAATTGATGAGAAATTGGATCGTCCTGACCGTCTCGTTGCGGTCACCTTCGAATGCAATCGCCGGACCATTCGCTATCAGTGGAATCGTGGTCGTCGTGGTCGCCGCCACCGTGGTCGACGTCGTCGCCGGAACGGTCGACGGAGGGATGGTCGGGTCGGCTTCGCCCGAACTGCAGGCCGCGACGAAGACAAGAACGCCAGAGGCGAGGGCGAGCAATCGGCGACTCTGTCGGTTTCGATTCATCGCCCTCAGACCCTAGCCAACGCACCGGAACTGCGGTGACGATTTCGAGAGGCTGCGCACAGCATTCGCCAGGTCAATCGGCCACAGCGCCCAAGAAGGCAAGGACTCGATCCCAAGCGTCGGCAGACGCATCGGCGAATTCCTCGTATTTCCGATCAAAGAAAGAGTGCGGGGCACCGTCGTATACAACTATCTCGTGGTCGTGCTCGGTCGGTTCCAGAGCTGTACGAAACGCATCGACTTCCTCAAGCGGGATGCCGGGATCATCACCACCCATGAGACACAGCAGCGGGCAGGAGAACTCGTTTGCTCGCTCGACGAGCGGGGTTGCTCCCTCGGGGAAGTCTCGATTGGGATGGCCGTAGAACCCGACGGCTCCAGCGAGATCAAGCCCATTGGCGGCTTGATGCCATGAATTGGATCCCCCGAAACAGAAACCGACCGTAAAGACCGGGCGATCCGGATCGAGTGAGCGGAGATGAGCGACTGCTGCGGTGGAATCGGCGCGCACGCCCTCAAAGGTCGTGTTGCGAACGTGGGGCATGTAATCGAATTCGTCATCACGATGGCCAAGCCCGGCGGTTCGGCCGAAGTAATCAATGGCCAGGGCATGCATACCGCGCTCGGCAAACCGCACCGCGAGTTCCTCGTAGAAGCCATAAAGACCCCTCACATCCGGAAGCACCAGCACCGATGGCCCGGAACCGACCCCGATCGCCTCGAAAGCGGTGAATTGGGTCCCGTCGCCTGCGGTCAAAGTGATCCGGCGTGTATCCACTGAGGCTCCGGATACCGCCGGGACGGGTGGAACCGAGTCTGGTTGAAAGCACATGGCAGGGACCTTCTGTAGACCCGATGATCCTACGCCTCGAGTTTGCCCTCAACGCGGTCGACGACATACCACCGACGCGGCCTCATACTCGGCGCTAGTCGGTCCTGCGCCCAGGACTCGAGCGACGCAACCGATTCATCGGTCTCTACCTCGGCAGCAACGAGCATCCCCCACTCATCGTCGTGCTCCCCGAAGACCCGAGCACCACGAACCGCAGGGTTGGTCGCCAGCAGCCTCTCGACAATCGCCGGATGCACGTTCTCGCCACCGGTCACGATGACCCGATCGGCCCGACCGACCACCGACAGCCGTCCATCGGAGTCGACAGCGCCGACATCGCCGGTAATGAACCACTCCCCCGGGTCTCGGCTGGGTTCTCCCAGATACCCCGGACTCAACATCTCGCCCCTCACTTCGATCCGCCCTTCGACTCCAACCACCGACGCTCCGTCGATCGTCACCCTCACTTCGGCCCCCGACAGCGCCACACCCACCGAGCCGTCCAACGGTTCCGCTGCCGATGCGGTCGCGACCTGCGAACACATCTCGGTCATCCCATAGGTTGCAGCGACGGGAAGGCCAGCGGTGCGCCCCCTCTCGAGAAGCAGTTGATCTGCAGCCGCACCGCCCACCAGCACTGTGTCGAGACCCGACCACTCCCTTGCGGTTTCGAGCAACCGGTGCAGCATCACCGGCACCAGCGAGGCAAATGCCACTCGATCCAGTGCGGCCGCTACAGCATTCACATCGAAGCGCTCGAGTAGAACCACAGGCCCGCCCGCCTCAGCCTGACGCCACAGAATTGACAGACCACTTACGTGAAACAACGGAAGCACGCACAACCACGAGTCCGCCGAATCGTTGTGGAGTCGATCTCGCGAGGCCTGCACGGCTGCTTCGATGTTGGCGTCGGTGAGCAGCACTCCCTTGGGGCGAGCCTCACTACCCGAGGTGAAGATGATGTAGGGGACCTCCGCCCGTTCCACCGGCTCAAAGCTGTCACCGCCCCGAGCAACCAAGCGGTCAAAACCTCCGTCGGGAGTCGACCAAAGTCCCCTCACTCCGGCCGCCGCGGTGAGGTCCATCGCCTCGGCAGGAGGCATCGCAGGGTCAATCGGCACCGCGGTCACTCCGGCCCGTGGGATTCCCCAAGCTGCCGCGATCGCCTCGATCGATCGATCACCCCATAAGGCCACAGCACTTGATCCCAACCCACTCGCCGAGATGATCGCCGCGACCCCGTTAGCGGCCACGTCCAATTCACCATACGAAACGGTCCGATCAGCGGCTATCACCGCTGGTGAGGCCGAATGTGTGGCGGCAACGGATGCAAGCCAGTCCATCAGATCACGCTACCTCCGCCACACGCAAAGCCATCACTAGCATCCCGGCCCCAGACCCGAATGCCCCAAACCCGAATGGAGGCCCATGACCATCGAGTGGGAGTCGCACGGCGACTACACCGATATCCGCTACGAGACACTCACCGGCATCGCCAAGATCTCGATCAACCGGCCTGAGGTCCGCAACGCATTCCGGCCCACGACCTTGTTCGAGCTCAGCGAGGCCTTCGAGCGGGCGCGTGACGATGCCGAGATCGGCGCGATCATCCTCACCGGCGAGGGCGACAAGGCCTTCTGCTCCGGCGGTGATCAGAAGATCAGAGGCGACGCCGGCTACCTCGATCAAAAAGGCACACCTCGACTGAACGTGCTCGATCTCCAGATCCAAATGCGGCGCCTCCCGAAGCCGATCATCGCGATGGTCGCCGGTTACGCAATCGGCGGCGGTCATATCCTGCATCTGGTGTGCGATCTCACGATCGCTGCCGACAATGCAATCTTTGGCCAAACCGGCCCAAAGGTCGGTTCGTTCGACGGCGGATACGGTGCTGGATTGCTGGCCCGAATGGTCGGGGACAAGCGGGCCCGCGAGATCTGGTACCTGTGTCGTCAATACAGCGCCGAAGAGGCGTACGAGATGGGCATGGTCAACAAGGTCGTCCCGCTCGCCGACCTCGAGGCGGAAACCGTCGCTTGGGCCCAAGAGATTCTGGACAAGTCGCCAATGGCCGTTCGCCTGATGAAGGCTGCCATCAACGCTGCATCAGATGGTCTCGCAGGTCAACAGCAGCTGGCCGGCGATGCCACATTGCTCTTCTACATGTCAGAAGAAGCGCAGGAAGGCCGCAATGCCTTCAATGAGAAGCGACCACCTCGATTCGACGAGTTCCCCCGCCTCCCGTGAGAGCCTGGCTGGTCGCAGCCCGACCCTCGACGCTCCTCGCTGCCGTGGCCCCGGTGCTCGTCGGCAGTGGGCTGGCGGCTGCGGCCGATGTCTTTCGCTGGGACGCCTTCGCCGCTGCCCTCACAGGAGCGGTGCTCATAAACCTTGCAGCCAACTTCGCCAACGACGCATCCGACGCCAAGCGAGGTGCCGACAGCGATTCGCGAATCGGCCCGCCCCGCGCCGTCGCCACCGGGTTGCTCACAACGCGCCAGGTTTGGAGGGCGACGGCGATCGTGGTCGGGATCGCGTCCGGTCTCGGGATCTACCTGGCCTCGATCTCATCGTGGGCCATCATCGCTATCGGCGCAGCGTCGATTCTCGCAATGCTCGGATATACCGGCGGGCCGATGCCATACGGCTACCGGGCGCTCGGTGAGGTGTTCGTGTTCCTGTTCTTCGGCCTGGCGGCGGTGGTCGGAAGCCGATTTGTCCACGACACCACCGCGCCGCGCGACGCTTGGCTCCTAGCGATCCCTGTCGGGTTTCTCGCCACTGCGATTCTGGTGGCCAACAACGTGAGGGATATCGAAACTGATGAGCGGGCAGGCAAGCGGACTCTTGCGGTCGTACTCGGGCGACCAGCTACGAGGATTCTCTTTGCCAGCTTGATCATGGGTGCCTTCGGACTCACCGCCGTCTTCGCCGCGGTCGGCTGGACGGCCCGAGGTTCTCTCATCGCGCTCGCCGCACTTCCACTGGCCTATTCGCCCATTCGAACCGTGGCCACGTCAATCGATGGACCACGACTCATCGGAGCCTTGAGGGCCAACGCCAGGCTCCACTTGATCTTCGGCATCCTCCTTGCTGTAGGAGTGCAGTTCTAACGGTTCGTTTCGACCACTAGCGTCGCTCCCGTGGCAGATCGCAACACGACCTTCGTCCGCTCTCTCATAGCCGCGCTCGCCGCCTCAGGAGTCGAACACGCCTGTGTTACTCCCGGATCGCGCAACGCACCGCTCTCTGTAGCCCTGGCCGATTCGAACATCCACGATTGGTCACACCACGACGAGCGCTCGGCGGCATTCTTCGCCTTAGGAATCGCCAAGACGACCGGACGACCCGTTCTCGTGGTCACCACATCGGGCACCGCAGCCGTCGAGCTTCACCCGGCACTTGTCGAAGCCTCGGCTTCGCAGACACCTCTCATCGCCCTCACTGCCGACCGGCCGACCGACTTGTACGACATCGGAGCGCCCCAAACAATTGACCAACGCGACCTCTTCGGCACGACGGTCAGATGGGCGCACGACCTAGACGTTCCAGAACCTGCCGACTTCGGCCCGACTCATGTCGCCGCCCTGGGTGCACGCCTGGTATCGGAGTCGCTCGGGACTCCCGCAGGACCGGTGCATCTCAACATCCGATTCCGGGAACCACTCATGATCGGGTCCGGTCCCGTTGCCGAGGTGCCGGTCCCTCAGGTCACCCGCCCCCGACTCGTCCCCGACTCAGGGGCCATCTCCGACCTCGTCACCAGAATCACGGGTCGATCTGGCCTCATCGTGGCCGGACCGATGACCGACCGCTCGGGTAGCGCAGCCGTCGCCAACCTCGGCGCATCCCTGGGTTGGCCGATCATGTCCGATCCGATATCAGGGCTTCGCAGCGGTGGCCACTCGACAACAGCCGTCGTGGGCAGCGACCTCTTGGCGGCCGCCGACTGGCTGAGGAAGGCACCTCCAGAGGTCGTGATCCGAATCGGAGCACCGCCCACTTCCAAGGCACTGAGGACCTGGCTTGGGCAGCATCCGCAAACTCCACAGATACTGATTGCCCCCAGCGGCTGGCCGGACCCGATGGCTTCTGCAGAAGTGGTTCTGCGATGCGACATCGAGGCCGCGGCCGCTGGACTGAGCGAAGCGGCACCAGCACCGCAAGACTGGCTGGCGCGGTGGAAGCATGCAGATGGGATCGCAACGACTGCGGCGACGGCCGCTATCCAGACGACCGATTTCCCCTCAGAACCTGGTGTGGCGGCTGCGCTCGGCGATGCACTACCGGCTGATTCGATGCTCTGGGCCGCCTCCTCGATGCCCATTCGCGACGTCGACAGCTTCTATCCCGTGTCGGAACGAACCGTGGCGATCCACGGCAACCGTGGTGCGAACGGGATCGATGGGTTTATCTCGACCGCTCTTGGAGCGGCCTCGGGCGGCCGGCCGACAACCTCGCTGGTTGGCGACCTATCGATGCTGCACGATGTTGGAGCTCTGGCTACTGCTGGGCGACACCCGATCCCGCTCACGATGATCGTGATAAACAATGACGGGGGCGGGATTTTCCACTTCCTCCCCCAGTCAGGACACCAGCACTTCGAGCGCCACTTTGGAACCCCTCACGGTTTGTCCTTTGCCCCGGTTGCTGCCTCACTCGGTGTCGACTCAGTCACCGTTGATGATCGGGAAGGGTTCGCCCAAGCTTTGAGAGCTCAAAGCGAGGAACCAAGGCTTATAGAGGTGATGACGAATCGGGAAGCGAACGTGACGATTCATCGTCTCATCGCCGACGAAGTGCGAGCGGCGCTCGACTCCTAGCTGGCAGTAAGCAGGTCGAGCATCGGCCTCAGCTTCAGCCGAGTCTCCACCAATTCATCGTCGGGGTCGCTTCCATCAACGATCCCGTTCCCGGCGTAGATGATGGCGTGATCACCGCGCACCAGCGCACAACGCAAAGCAATCGCCAGTTCACCGTCTCCTCCTGGCTCCATCCAACCGATCCCGCCTGAGTACCAGCCGCGATCGATGCCCTCCTGCTTTGCGATGAAGGCCAAAGCCTCAGGGCGGGGGTATCCCCCTACCGCCGCTGTCGGATGCAGCGCAGCGGCCAAATCAAGCAGTCGACGCTTCGTATGGCCGGTGATCGGAGTTGCCAGATGTTGGACCGTCGCAAAACGCTGCAACACCGGCTCGCCGGGATGAGTGATGCCGCTTGTCATCGAAGAGAGTCGCTGCACCGCGTCCTCGACCACAATCGAATGTTCCAATCGATCCTTGTCCGAGGAGAGCAAGGCATCACCGAATCTACGGTCGGCATCGGCGTCGGCGCCGCGCGGTGCCGATCCGGCCAACGGACTGAGCTGGAACCGCTCGCCTTCACGAGCAATGAGGATTTCGGGGCTTGCACCGACGAACGTCGACTCGCCCTGCTGCCAGGCAAAGACGCGACACTCCGGATACCGATCCCGCAATTGAGCCGCCAAATCGAACGGTCCCTGCGGACGCGGCGTATTCACCACCACGGTCCGGGCCAGCACCACCTTCTCGAAAGTGCCAGCTCCGATAGAAGTAACAGCCTCCTCGACCAGGTCACGCCAATCATCGGGCAGCGGTCGCGACTCCACCGTGTGGTCGACCTCCCGGTCGCCGGTCGCCGCACCCGGAGCCCGAAGCGCCGACAGCAGCCCGAGCAGTGATCGTCCGTCCGAACCGGGACGCAACGCAACGGTGAGCGAGGACCGTCCGCCGACCCGCGTGACGCTCACCTCGGGAAGGATGGCTGCAGCACTCGGAAAACCCTCCCAGTCCAATCCGGCAGGCCCGTCTTCGTCGAAGGAGAATCCCAACAACAGGCTCACCCCATCGGGAAGGTTGCAGACTTCGCCGTCGATGGTCTCGAGCCTTCCGGCGCCGCCGGTCACGAACGCGGCTGCCGAGCCCAGCGCCCCAATCGACCGGCCTTCTGGCGATGCAAAGAACCCTGCCCACCCAAATGCCTCGGATCCAGCCCTGACCAGGTCCAGCGGATCGATGTCGACATCTACTGAAGCGATACGGATGGGATCAGATGTGGCGCGCAGCGCTTCATCCAACTTCATCAGTGATGGTCGAGAAATCAGCATCGGGCGAAGATGGTACCGGGACAGCGAAGGCGGTCAACCGGAGGCGACAAGCGTCGCCAACCTCAGTTGTTCAGCGGGTATTGCCGCTCGGCCTTCTGGTCGTCCACCAGGAAGGTGAGCTGCGAGTTCACCCGTACAACACCCTCGACGCGGCGGGCCAGCTCCTCGAGAAGATGAGCTTCGGTTCGATTCTCCATCTCACCCTCGAGTGTTACAACACCGTCATCGACCGTCACCCCTACCTCCTGCGGATCAAGGAACAGCAGCCTGCGAACGATGTCCTCGCGAATCTCATCCTCGATGATCTCATCGGGTTTGGTAAAGGCGTTTACGACGTCGGCCCGGCTGATGATTCCGACGAGCACGCCGTCTTCGTCCACAACCGGCAGACGCTTGACACGTTTGTTCGCCATGACCCGAGCCGCCTCGCCGATGGTGACTTGAGGGGTGGTCGATATCACCAGTTCGGTCATGACCTCGGCAACTGTCTCCGCCGCCGGTGGATCGGATGGGCCCTCACCGAACAAAGCATCGAGCAGACTGAACCGATATGGCTGACCGCGGTTGGCCTCCTGGCGCAGAAAGTCGCCCTCGGTGACAATGCCGACAAGGGCGCCATCGACGAGGACCGGCAGACCGCTCACCTTGTTGCGGACCATCGTCCGGGCTGCCTCTTTGAGCAGCGTGTCCGGCGAGACCGTCAGCGGATCCGTCGTCATGAGATCACGGACGTTCATGGTCACTCCTCTTCTCCACGTTCCCGCACGACTAGTACGTCGCAGGAAGCGTGATTCGCTACCCGATGGCTGGTGCTACCCAGGACGAGCGAGGCGAGATCTCCCCGCCCCCTGCTTCCGACCACAATCAAGTCGGCTCGCTGCTCGTCCGCATACTCAACCAGTACATCAGGTGGATACCCCTCCAGATCGACCCGCTCGACGGATTGGGTGCAACCGTCGAGGATTGGTTCGATCCCCTTCCATACATTTGCCCGTTGAGCGTCGGCGAAATCATCGCCGATCGTCGGCAACCCGCTCATAGCAGCGAGGACGGTAGCGGGCACATGGGCGACGAACACGACCTTTACAACGGCATCCAATTGCTCGGCCAGGGTTCTGGCACGACGAACTGCTATTTCACTCGCCCGGGAATCGTCGGCCCCGACAACGATGATCATGTCGGCCATTGCTCCGGCGGGTAGCGATGCTCCTTCTCAGCTTGGATGCGGGCCGCATAGGCGGCGGCCTCGCTGCGGCGGCTCATTTCGAGCTTTGAGAGCACGTTGGACACGTAGTTCTTGACAGTCTTTTCGGCGAGGAACATCTCTTCTGCGATTTGGCGGTTGGTCAATCCCTCAGAGATGTATTCGAGGATCTTGCGTTCCTGTGCCGACAGTTTGGCGAGCAGAGGATCGTCGGGTTCCTCACCCCGAATCCGGCGGAACACTCGATCGGTCATCTCCGGATCGAGCAGGCTCTCACCACGACCGACCTTGCGGATGCTCTCCAGCAGATCCGATCCCTTTATCTGCTTTAGGACGTAACCGGAGGCGCCCGCCATTATCGAAGCAAAGAGCGCCTCATCATCGGCGAACGACGTCAACATCAGAACGTTGATATGGGGCCATCGCGCCCGGATTTCGCGGCAGGCCTCGACCCCACTGCCGTCCGGAAGACGAACATCGAGAATCACCACATGCGGTTCATCGAATCCGACCCGGCGGATGGCCTCCTCGACCGTGCCCGCTTCACCGACGACGACGAAGTCCTCTTCCGCCTCGATCATGTGTTTTAGGCCCTGCCGGACGATCTCGTGGTCATCGACGAGCTCAATCCTCAACGTATCGCTCATGCCTTAAGCCTACCGGCGGTGGGGTCCCAGGCGGTCCGAACCTGCCCTGCGCGGTGGGGCCGAAAGTCCCGAATCATCCACGGCGCCGGTTGTTCTGCAGGGCGGTAACCTGACCAGGCCGTGCCCACCATTGCTCCTGCTCGAATCCGAGAACTGGTAGACGCCGCCGCCAACGTGGCAGTGCAGACCGAGTTGTCCGCGCTGCTCCGATCGGCCGTCAAGACTGGGATGGATCTGACCGGCGCCAAGTATGGAGCGATCGGCGTCCTCGGCGAACAAGGCGCCCTGATGGACTTCATCCACCTCGGAGTCGACCCTGTCGTTGCCCGAGAGATCGGCCACCTACCCAGAGCGATCGGCGTCCTCGGCACCATTTCGAAAATCGGTGGAACCGTACGGATCGACGATATCTCCCACCACGAGGACTCGGTCGGCTTCCCGGACGGTCATCCGACCATGACCACCTTCCTCGGGGTACCGGTACGCGTCGGTGACCGTGCCTTCGGGAACCTCTACCTCACCGACAAGGAGGGTGGCTTTACCCCGGACGATGAGGTCATCGCCGAATTCCTCGCGGTCACAGCCGGAACAGCAGTCTCGACGCTGCGAATGCAGGATCGACTGCGCCGGGCAGCACTCCATGAGGACCGTGAACGCATCGCCCGCGATCTGCACGATTCGATCATCCAAGACCTTTTCGCCGTCGGCCTCGGGCTGCAGGCATCGACAATGAAGATCTCAAGCGATCCCGAGGCAGTTCGAGAACAACTCGATACCGCCATCGACAAGCTCGACGAGAGCATCACATCGCTGCGGCGCTACATCTTTGACCTCAGGCCGCCGGTCTGGGCCCGCCCCTCGCATCCGGGCGAGCTCTCCCGGCTGCTCAAGGAATTGGCCGCACCGCACGGAGTGGCGGTCGGTCTCGATTTCGATTGTCCTCCGGATGTGCCTGACGCAGAGATCGCCGACGACCTCTTCGCCGTTATCAGGGAATCTGTCAGCAATGCACTGCGCCACGGCAATCCATCCACTATCGATGTTCGCGTGGTTTGCGACGGAGAAAACGTAAGGGCCTCGGTCTCCGACGATGGCTCTGGATTCGACACCACCATCGCTTCCGAGGGGTTGGGGCTTGCCAATATCTCCGAGCGGGTCGAACGAACCCAGGGGAGCCTGTTCATCGATTCCGCCCCGGGTCGGGGGACCGTCTTGCATGTTGCGTTCCCGCTGCTACCGGTCACCCCGGAATAGCAGGGTCTAAGCGTTGCGCTGCGATGACATTCGGCCCCTATGCCGAGAGTCTCGCCGATCTGAAGATGAGTGCATCGACTCTTTGAGGAGGCGCGTCCGTGTACGTCTTTGACTTCTCCACAGGAGATGGAACCGACAAGGACCTGCTGGGTGGCAAGGGTGCCGGCCTTGCAACGATGACCACCATGGGTCTGCCGGTTCCACCCGGATACACGCTCACCACGGAAGCGTGTCGCCGATACCTCGCGGAGGGCAATGTTCCCAAGGTCCTTTGGGACGAGGTGAAGGCAGCCGGCGAACGGCTGGAGTCGGCGACGGGTCGCAGCTTTGGCGGAACCGACGGGCCTCCACTCCTGCTGTCGGTCCGATCCGGGGCCAAGTTCTCGATGCCGGGGATGATGGACACCGTCTTGAACCTTGGGATAAATGACAGTGTCGTCACACGGCTCGCCGACTGGTCAGGCAACACCCACTTTGCTTGGGACGCGTACCGGCGTTTCGTGCAGACCTACGCCAAAGTGGTTCTGCGAGTAGACGACGGCGAATTCGAGAACATCCTTTCCGAACTCCGCACCGCACGCGGCGTTGCCGACGATGCGAGCCTGACGGCCGGCGACCTGGAGCAGGCCACGAGGCGTTTCCAGCAGGTCGTCACCGATGCCGGTCTCGAGATTCCAGACCAACCGGCCCAACAGTTGCGCAAAGCGATAATCGCCGTGTTCTCCTCCTGGACCAATCGGCGAGCGCGTGAGTACCGCCGTATCAACTCCATCCCCGACGACCTCGGAACCGCATGCAACGTGCAAATGATGGTCTTCGGTGACCTCGGAGACGACAGCGGCACCGGAGTCTGCTTTACCCGTGATCCGGCTACCGGCGAAGCGGTGCCGTACGGGGACTACCTGCCCAATGCCCAGGGGGAAGACGTCGTCGCCGGAATCCGCAACACGTTGCGCCTCGAAGACCTCAGGGATCGCCACCCGGAGCACCATGCGCACCTTCTCGAGGTCATGCAGACGCTCGAGAAGCACTACAGCGACATGTGCGATATCGAATTTACGATCGAGCGCGAGCAGTTGTGGATTCTGCAGACCCGAGTAGGCAAGCGCACCGCCCAAGCGGCAGTTCGGATTGCGGTCGAAATGGCAGACGAGTGGATGATCGACCGGGCAACCGCGATGCTGCGAGTCGACCCCAATTCGCTCACCGCGATGCTCCATCCCCGTATTGCCGACGGGATCGACAACGAGCCCATCGCCACAGGGCTCGACGCATCACCCGGCGCCGCGTGTGGAGTCGCGATCTTTTCGGCAGACCGAGCCGTTGAGGTGAAGGAGTCAGGTACCGACGTCGTCTTGGTGCGGTGGGAGACGAACCCCGACGACATTCACGGACTGGCAGCCGCCGAGGGAGTCCTGACCAGTCACGGAGGAAAGACCAGTCACGCGGCCGTGGTGGCCCGTGGCATGGGCAAGGCGGCTGTGACGGGGGCAGCCGAGATC
Organism: uncultured Kiloniellaceae bacterium; assembly: GCA_964194935.1. GTDB lineage: Bacteria > Actinomycetota > Acidimicrobiia > Spongiisociales > UBA11373 > JACZWZ01. Next base: position 26,510 of record CAXMOL010000131.1, on the reverse strand, counting down.
GACGTGGACGAGGCAGGCGGCACTTTCTCAGTCGGCGAAGTGACGGTCTCCGAAGGCGACATCATCACCATCGATGGTGGCACCGGCCGGGTCTTCTTGGGCGAACTTCCCCTCGTCGATCCCGAACCATCGCCAGAACTCGAGATCCTGCTCGGATGGGCCGACGATGTGCGGCGGCTCGGGATTATGGCAAATGCCGATGACGGGCCTTCGGCCATCGTGGCGCGCAACTGGGGTGCTGAGGGGATCGGGCTTGCCAGAACGGAGCACATGTTCATGGGCGATCGACTTCCCGTCGTGCGCTCGATCATTCTCGAAGACGATGCCGAACAGGCGCTGGAGAGCCTCGTCAAGATGCAGACGGAGGACTTCACAGACCTACTCGAGGCAATGGACGGATTGCCCGTAATCGTGCGCCTGCTCGATCCGCCGCTGCACGAGTTTCTCCCCGATCGAATCGATCTGCTCCTTGAACGAAGCAGTCGAGAAGAGGGCAGCGACACGTACGAACTCGATCGGATGATCGATGCGGTGTCTCGACTCGAAGAAACCAACCCGATGATGGGCATGAGGGGGGTACGACTCGGAGTCATTCGCCCGGCGATCTACCAGGCCCAAGTGCGGGCTGTGATGGAGGCGGTACGACGACGTCTGGACGCGGGCGGTGATCCGAAGATCGAAATCATGATCCCGCTGGTATCCCACGAGACGGAACTCGCCCACATGGTCAAAATTGTCGAAGCCGTGATCGAAGGCAGCGGCGTCGAAATCAAGATTCCGGTGGGGACGATGATCGAGATCCCTCGAGCGGCACTGCAAGCGTCCCAATTGGCCGCCCATGCAGACTTCTTCTCTTTCGGAACCAACGATCTCACCCAAATGACCTACGGCATAAGCAGGGATGATGCCGAGCGAGCCTTCCTCGATCGGTACGTGACCCTGGGGGTGCTTCCTTCCAATCCATTTGCCCACATCGATCAGGCTGGAGTCGGGAGGCTCGTTGAGGTCGCAACCCGAGAAGGAAAGGCTTCCAGACCAGGGCTAGAAGTTGGTGTTTGCGGAGAGCACGGCGGAGATCCCGAGAGCATCGCCTTCTTCCATCGGGCCGGGCTCGACTACGTGTCATGCAGCCCGCCACGTGTCCCCATCGCCAGACTGGCGGCAGCCCATGCAGCGCTAGGCGAGGGAGTCGATCGGTCGTCCGTGTGATCGGTGCGCGATACTCCTGAGGTGATCGAACTGACTGCCGAAGACTGCGAGCGGATCCTCACCGACGGACGGATCGCTCACATCGCCTGCACCTCACAAGGCGAGCCTTATGTCACCCCGATGTCCTTCGTAATGATCGAGGGAGACCTCTACTTCCGAACCGGTCCGGGACGCCGCGTGGACGCTCTGCGCTCTTCACCACGTGCATGTGTCGAGGTGACGATCCTGCGCGAGGGCGACGCCTGGGAAAGCGTTGTCTTCTGGGGCGACACCAGGTTTGTCGACGATCCGGCCCTGCGTTCAGTGGTTGTGGCAGCGCTGCTGCACAAGTACCACACCGACACGGTCCTAGGTGCTTCGACTCCCTCGATCCTGCCCACCGACCTACCGATTGTGGCGATTACGCCCGAGTCGGTCGCCGGACGAGCATCCGGCGGCGGGCTCACCTCGAAAACACGACCGGGCCGGCTCTAGGACTCACCAGCTCGCTGTGCCGCCGGGATGTCCTTGCGGCTCGGCAGCCAGCGATGCGGGACCGGGCGGATCCTGATCCGAAGGTCGACGACCGACAGGCCCTTGCCCGGTTCGAGGACCTTTACGGGGTTGAGATCCATCTCGACGATCTCAGGCAGATCATCCACCATCGCCGAGATCCGCAGCAGTGTCTCGCGCAGGGCCGGAATATCTCCTTCGGGACCGCCACGGTATCCCTCCAGCAGCCGAGCTGATTTCACCTCCGAGATCATCTCCACAACATCGGCATCGGTGAGCGGGTGGATCCGGAACGACACGTCGCCGATCAGTTCCACGAAGACCCCACCCAATCCAAACGCGATGAGCGGCCCGAACGAGGGGTCCTCCGTCATTCCGATGATCACTTCATGTCCATCGGCGACGAATTCCTGGACGAGCACGCCGGTTGCATCGTCGACCGAGTTGAACACCCGGTCGAAAGCCTCCGCCACCTCTTCCGGAGGCACGTCGATGGCAAGACCGCCCACGTCGCTCTTGTGTAGCGCGGTTGGCGAGACGACCTTGAGCACGGCGGATCCACCCAACCGGGTAGCCGCCGTCACCGCCTCGGCGGCGGTCTGTACGACCTCTGAGCGGGCATGCGGGATCCCGTAGGCGGCGAGGATGGCTTCGGCCTCGGCCGGTTCGAGCCATCCTCCTTCGGCTCCGAAGCGATCGATCGCACCGACGAGAACCTCCTGGGCCTGATCTCGATCGACATCGTCGAATACCACATGCTCGCCCTCGGGACGCGCCCGCCATTCCGAGTACCGAGTTGCCCTGGCCAGGGCACGTGCCGCGGGCTCCGGGAAGGCGTATTGGGGAATGCGCACTGTCGACCGAGCAACGGGCGGACGGCTGTTCGTGGCCGCCTCCATGTACACAGCCAGGATGGTCTTGTCACGAGTTCCGTTGGCCACTACCTCGGCAACCGCTGCTTGGATTTCTTGGAGCGCACCGGGTGCGGTCGGAATGAACACGACGATCACAGAGTCGAGTTCGTCACTATCGAGCAGCGCTCGCAGTGCGGCCCGATACTGATCGGGACCGGCGGAGGCGATCATGTCGACTGGATTCCGAACGGCCGCCTCGGCAGCGAGATGCGGCTGGAGTTCGCTCTGCAGTGAAGCCGAGAACTCGACCACTTCGAGTCCCTCAGACTCCAGGGCATCAACTGCAAGAATCCCGGGGCCACCGGCATTGGTGAGAATTCCAACCCTGCGACCGGTAGGCAAGGGTTGGTTGGCCAAAAGCGATGCCACCTCGAACAATTCCTCGAGGGTGTCTGTCCGGATTACCCCGGCCTGTCTGAACAATGCCGATACGGCCACCTCAACGCTCGCCAGAGCTCCCGTGTGGCTGCTGGCCGCCCGGGCGCCGGCCGCGGTCCGACCCGACTTGACGACTACAACCGGCTTGGTACGCGCCAAACGGCGGGCGATGCGGGCGAAGCGCCGGGGATGACCAAACGATTCGAGGTAGAGGAGGATCACATCGGTGGCCGGGTCGCCTTCCCAGTACAACATGAGGTCGTTGCCGCTGACGTCGGCCTTGTTACCCACCGAGACAAAAGTCGAGATCCCGATATCCGATTGGCGGGCATAGTCCAGGATGGCGATGCCGAGCGCACCCGATTGGCTCGACATCCCGACGTTGCCTTGCGGTGGGAATGCTGGAGCGAACGTCACGTCGAGCCGCACCGCCGGATCGGTGTTGAGCAGGCCCATGCAATTCGGACCCACCATCCGCATCCCGGCATCACGAACGATCTCCACCAACTCTTCCTCGAGTTCCCTACCCGCCTCACCGGTTTCAGAGAATCCGGCGCTGATGACCACCATCCCCTTCACACCCTTGGCGGCACAGTCGCGGGCCACATCCAGTACGAACCGCGCCGGAACCACCACGATCGCCAGATCCACCGGATCGGGGATGTCGGTCACCGATGGATAGGCCTTTACCGAACTCACGCTCGAGGCGTTGGGATTGACCGGATAGACGGTTCCAGAGAAGCGAGCACCGAGGATGTTGCGCATAAGACTGCCGCCGATCGAGTGCTCATCGCGGCTGGCTCCGATTACCGCCACCGATCGTGGGTAGAAGAGCGGGAGCAAGGACGTCGCCACTGCACGTTGCTCGTGGGCTCCGGCGGCAGCGTCGACGTCGGCGGTCGCCTCGACCGGAAAGTCGATCGTAAAGACACCCTCCTCCAGCTCCCGGCGAACCGAGTAGCCGGCTCCGCGAAAGACCCTCATCATCGAGTAGTTGTCCCGCAACACGAAGGCACGGAAGCCGTCGACCCCTTTGTTGCGGGCGTAATTGGTCAGATGGGCCAACAAGTGGGTGCCTAGGCCTCTCCCCTGCTGGCCGTCCTGAACACCAAATGCGACCTCAGCGAGGTTCGACTCGTCTTCGAGACGGTCGTACCGGCCCACCGCCACAATTTCACCACCGATTTCGACCACGAAGGCCATGCGGTCCTCGTAGTCAACGGTGGTGAAGTACTCGAGTTCGGTGGGCGACAAGGCCTTCTTGTGGCTGAAGAACCTCTGATACACCGAGTCCCGACCCATTCGATGGAACATCGCGTCCAAAGCGGGAGCATCAGACGTCTTTATCGGCCGGATACGGGCTATCCCACCGTCGGCCAGAACGACGTGGAACTCGTAATCGGTCGGATAGGTTGCCATTGCCTCCGATTCTCGCAGGTAGCTGAGCGCACCGACCCCGGATGACAACCGCACCTTTCCCCTCCGGCGCGACAGTGCTCCCGCGTCCGGGAGCACTGCTCTAGTTCTTTGGGCCGTTTCCGGTCATGCCCAGGACTGGCATTGGCAGCCGTCGGAACAATGGGCCACTCGCGGGATCATGAATCGCTGCATTGGACACCTCCTTCATGTATCGACGTCCATCTATACATAGATTGACATATATATCGACCTATGTCAATATATTGTTCATGGATCAAGTGTGTTGCACCCCGCTTTTGACGGTTCCCCTCCCCCAATCGGACGCCGACGAGCTGGCCAGGAGGTTCAAGGCACTTGCCGACCCAGCCAGGCTCAAGCTGCTCAGCCTCATCGCCGAGCGCAACGAAGTATGCGCCTGCGACCTGGTCGATCCTCTCGGGATCTCACAGCCGACCGTCAGCCACCACCTGAAGGTGCTCTACGAAGCCGGGTTGCTCGACAGGGAAAGACGCGGGAGATGGATCCACTATCGGCTGGTCCACTCCACCATCAATGCACTGCGTGACGCACTCGCCCCGGCCCTGGTGAATCAGTAACCAGCGACGAGCCGGCGCCTGATAGGCCTTAAGCCAACGCCACCAGGTCGAGCAGCGATTCATCGAAGTAGACCGTATTGCCGTCGGGCATCAGCACTGCGCGGTCGGGTACCAACGCCTCAACAAAGTCGGTGTCGTGGCTCACGACGACCAGCGTGCCCGTGTAGACGTGGAGCGCCTCGAGTAGCGCATCCTTGGCCTGCGGGTCGAGGTTGTTGGTGGGCTCGTCGAGCATGAGCAGGTTGTGCCTGCCGACCACCACCATCGCCAGCGCCAATTTCGTCTTCTCGCCACCCGACAGGGTTCCGGCATCCTGCTCCACCTTGTCGGCGAGAAGGAAGTGGCCGAGGAGGGACCGCAAGGTCTGGTCGGTCTCGCCGTGAGAAACGGACTTCATGTGCTCGAACACGGTTCGTCCTGGCTGTATTTGTTCATGCTCCTGGGCGTAATAGCCAAACGAAACCTTGTATCCCGGGACCACCTCGCCGATGTCCGCCTCCTCGATCCCGGCGAGGATTCGCAACAGGGTGGTCTTTCCCGCGCCGTTTAGTCCCATGATGAGCAGGCACTCACCGCGGGCCGCGTGCACGTCGACGTCTACGAAGACGACGTTGTCGTCAAAGGCCTTCGCCAAGCCCTTGCCCTCGAGCGGAATCTTCCCCGATGGCTCTGGCTGCGGAAAGCGAAGCGCGACCGTTCTGGCTTCCGTCCCGACTTCGACCAGGTACTCCTTCATTTTGTCTGCCCGGGTCTGCATCGACTTAGCCCGCTTCGACATCTTCTCGGTGGTACCCATGAACCGTCGTGCCGTTTCCTCGAGGCGGCCGATCCTCGCATCCTGATGGCGACGCTCCCGGATCCTCTGTTCGCGCCGACGGTCCCGCTCGGCCAGGAAGTACGAGTAGTTGCCCCGATACGGCTCGAGTCGACCATCGTCGAGGGCAAGCACAGAGGTGATCGATTCATCGAGCAGTGGCAGGTCATGAGAGATGACAAGCAAAGCCCCGGAATACTCAGCCAGGAATCGCATCATCCACGCCTTTGCGTCCAGGTCGAGGTGGTTAGTCGGCTCATCCAGCAGCAACACATCGGTCTCGGCAAACAAGATCCGACTCAGCTCGACGCGACGCCGCTGCCCACCCGACATCGTTCTCACCGGCTGTGCCATCTCTTCGTCGGTGATCCCCACCGCAGCAGCAAACTTGCGGGCCTCGGCTTCGGCCCGATAGCCACCCTTTGTCTCGAACTCAGCCTCGAGTCGCCCGAAGCGGGAGATAAGACGATCTCTCTCATCGCCCTCCGCCTGCTCCATTCTCAAGCGAATCTCTTCCATCTGGATCTGAACGGCACCTATGTCGCGAGCCGCCAGCACCCTCTCCAAAGCAGTGGCATCGGGGCGATTGAGCTCCGGAAGCGCGCTTTCTTGAGATAGGTAACCGATCACGCCAGATCGAGCAACCGTCCCGGTCGATGGATCGCGCAAACCGGCCAAGGAGCGCAGCAGGGTGGTCTTGCCGGCGCCGTTGGGGCCGACCAGGCCCACCTTGTCTCCGGGGTGCAAAGCAAACGACGCATCGCTGACAAGCGTGCGAATGCCGACTTCAACCCCAAGGCCACGAGCGATGATCACGAGTCGGGAGATTAGGCGAGAGGCAGCCAAGAACCAGTAATTAGTAACCAGTAAAGAAAACAACTCTCCCCTCTGGGGGGAGTCAATCGGCGGAGCCGATTGGTGGGGGGCTCTTCGTTCCTCCCCCTCAGGGGGAGGTGGCGAGCGCAGCGAGTCGGAGGGGGTCACGCGGCCGCTCCGTGAGGTGGATGACCCCCCTCCCCTCACTCGCTCCGCTCACTCGGGACTCCCCCCTGAGGGGGGAGAAAGGGACCCGGAGACTCCCGACTCCGAACTCCCGACTCCCGACTCCTGAGATGCCGGACACGGGTCGGTCTTCCGCCGACGATCCTAACCGGCTCGAATCAGCCCGTGCCTTTGATGAACTCGGCCGAAAACGCCTCCAGTGCTTCGACTCCGAAGCCGGCCGGGATGAGAATCCGATCCACTCCGACGGCAACAAGCTTCTCGACCCATTCGGCAGTCGGTCGAGTTCCCATCGTGACTTCGAGGGCCGCAGGATCGCGCCCGGCACGCTCGGCGTGCTGGCGCGCCAAGGCCACTAGATCCGGCAGCGAGTCGTAGTGGGCTGCCGCCGGAAAGAAACCGTCACCGAGTTCCCCGGCACGCCGCGCCGCTCGCTTGCTGTGGCCGCCCACGACGATAGGAACCGGCTGCTGGACGGGCATCGGTCGCACATACACGTCGGCAAACGAGTTGAAGTCACCCGCAAACGACGGCAGTTCCTCGGTCCACACTGTTCTCATCAACCGGATCGCCTCGTCGATGCGATCACCCCGATCGGAGAACGACACTCCGAGAGCATCGAACTCCTCCTTCAGCCAACCGGCACCAACTCCAAGAGTCACCCGGCCGTTGGACAGAACATCGAGCGACGCGACTTCCTTGGCAAGGATGAGCGGGTTCCGCTGCGGCACTATGAGGATGCCCGTTGCCAGACGGATGGTCTCGGTGACACCGGCCATGAACGCCAGCCACACGAGCGGATCGGGACTGGGCATGTCCTCGCCTACGTGCATCCGGCCGCTCCTCGAATACGGATAGGCCGACTCGTATCCCTTGGGGACGACGACATGCTCGGTGGTCCACAAGGATTCGAATCCGAGACGCTCGGCGGCCGTTGCCAATTCCAGCGCCGATTCCCGATCAGGAGCGGCCCAATTGGCGTAGATGATTCCGAATTTCATGCAAACCCCGCGATACCGACGACTGATCGGCGACCCTACCCGGACCCGGGTAGCGTGCCGAGCATGAGCGACTTTCTTCCCGACCTCACCTCGTGGAATTGCTTCGCTTGTGGACAGGATCACCCCAAGGGCCTGCGACTCCGGTTTACCGCACCCGAACAAGACCGCATCCGGTCCGAGTTCCAGGTATCGACCGATCATGTCGGACTCGGGTTGATCGTTCACGGAGGAATAGTGGCGACGATCTTCGATGAGATCATGGTGTGGACGCTTTACCGATGGCGCTACCAGCCGCACGTGACGGCCAGGATGGAACAACGATTCCGCGGCGTGGTCGAGGCGAACAAACCATTGGTAGCCGAAGCCTGGATTTCAGCCGACCGCGGCCGCCGCCGCACCATCGAGGCCCACATCTTCGGAGCCGGTGATCCCGAGCAGATCCTTGCCGAGGCGTCCGGCATCTACCTCCCGGCTTCGACCTCGGCTTTCGAGTCGCTGCCGCAGATCCAGCAGGATGAGATGGCCGCTGTCTTCGAGCACTTCCGAGCTCTCGACGAAACGGAGTAGGGGGTCGCGTGGCGGACATTCTCTGGGAGCCGACGGCCGAGCGGGCCGAAGCCACTCAGCTCGCCGGGTTCATCCGCCGCCACGGATTCGATGATTACCAATCTCTATGGCAGTGGTCGATCGAGGATCGGGCCGGTTTCTGGCAGGCGGTGTGGGACGACCACAACGTGATCGCCTCCGTCCCGCCCGAGCGTGCCATCGGAGTGGAGGCGATGCCTGGAACTCAGTGGTTCCCGGGTGCCCGCCTCAACTTCGCGGAGAACATGCTCCGCCGCTCCGACGACGGGGTTGCAGTAATCACCGTCAACGAGTCTGGGGATCGACGCGATGTCACTTGGGCCGAACTGACCCAACTCGTCGCCCGCGTCCAGGTCGGGCTGCAGTCGGTTGGTGTCGAACCTGGTGATCGCGTCGCGGCCCTCGTCCCCAACGGACTGGAGGCGCTGGTCGCAATGCTGGCAACGACCGCCAGTGGCGCGATCTGGTCCTCGTGCTCGCCCGATTTCGGGCCCCTCGGAGTCATCGACCGCTTCGGCCAGATCGAACCAAAGGTTCTCATCACCGTTGATGGCTATCGCTACAACGGCTCGGTCCACCCCGTCGGCGACACGGTCCGAGCCGTGCTCGACGCCATCGATGACGTCGCCGCCGTCGTGGTCATCGACGCCGTCGGCGCCGGAATCGACACCGCCGACAACCGCTCGCTGACTTGGAACGATCTGGTCGGAACCGGCCCCGACACTCCAACCTACGCCCAATTGCCCTTCGATCAACCGGCGTTCATCCTCTACTCCTCCGGCACCACCGGGCCACCCAAGAGCATCGTCCATGGTGCCGGCGGAGTCCTGCTCAAGCACCTGACGGAACTCTCGCTCCACTCCGACGTGCGCCGCGACGACCGGGTCTTTTGGTTCACCACCTGTGGTTGGATGATGTGGAATTGGTTGGTGAGCGCTCTCGCCTCCCAAGCCACGGTGGTCCTTTATGACGGAAGCCCGGGGCACCCCGACCTGGGAACGCTGTGGCGCATGGCAGCCGACACCGGAATCACCCACTTCGGCGTCAGCCCCAAGTTCCTCGCCGCCAACGCCAATGTCGGACTCGTTCCCAAAAGCGAGGCCAATCTTTCGACCATCAGATGGCTTGGAGCGACCGGTGCTCCACTCAACCCGGAACAATTCGACTGGGTCTACGAAAACGTCGGGATCGATCTTCAGCTGTCCTCGGTCAGTGGTGGAACCGACATCGTCGGCTGCTTCGCCTTGGGGGTCCCGACCCTGCCGGTGCGCCGCGGCGAGCTGCAGGCGCGGGCGCTGGGTTGCGCAATCGAAGCGTGGAACGAATCGGGCGATTCCGTCGTGGGCCAAACCGGGGAACTGGTGTGTACGGCCCCCATCCCGTCGATGCCGGTGTCGTTCTGGCGGGACCCGCAGGGAGACCGCTATCGCAACGCCTATTTCAAGACCAATCCCGGCGTTTGGACCCACGGCGATTTCATCGAGATCCGGCCTGAGGGTGGTGTCGTGATCTACGGCCGGAGTGATACAACACTCAATCCGGGTGGGGTCAGAATCGGAACAGCCGAGATCTACCGGGCGATCGAAACCATGCCCGAGATCGATGACTCGATCGTTGTCGGACGCGACGCAGATGGCGATGTCGAGGTGGTCCTGTTCGTTGTACTGGCGACGGGTCATGCGCTGACGTCCGATCTGGAAGCGACGATCCGCAGCAGGATTCGGAGTGAAACCTCACCTCGGCATGTGCCGCAACAAATCGCTGGCGTGGGCGCCGTCCCCTACACGCTGAGCGGCAAGAAGGTCGAGAAGGCGGTGCGAGCCGTCCTCAGCGGTCAACCGGTCACTAACCGGGATGCCATCGCCAATCCCGAATCGCTGGACGACTACCAGCTAGCCGCAGACACCGGCGATATCTAGGAAACAGCCATCGGGCCGATGATCAGGAAGGCCGCTCCAAACGGATCGGCCACTCGGACCACCGGGCCAAATCCCGAGTCGACGACCGGACCGATTGCCTGCCCTCCGTTTGCTTCGACTACACCAAGGCTGGTGCGTGCATCATCGACCACGAAGAAGACTCGCCAGTGGGTCGGGGTGTCGGGTGAGAACTCGTCGCTCAACGCGCCTAGTCCCGCGTTGTCCCGGTCACCGACCTTGATCATCCAAAAGGGCACATCATCGGTCCCGGAGTCATGAAATTCCCACTCCGGCAGGAGGGTCGAGTAGAAGGACTTCGATCCGGGGACATCGCGGCTTCCCAATCCGTTCCATGTCAAGAAGCCCGGCCTGTTGAAGGCGTCGGCCCCGGTATGAGTGCCTGCCTCCCAGAAGCCAATCGATGCCCCCTGCGGATCGCGTAGATATGTCATCCGACCGGCGTCGGACACATCCATCGGTGCAACGATGACCTCGGCTCCGAGTTCGAGCGCTCGAGCAGCGATGACTCCAACATCGTCGACCGATACGTACGACGTCCACGACGCCGCTGCATCACTGCCTGCACCCAGCAGCGACATGCCGGCTGCAAGCTGGCCGTCCTTGTGGAACATCACATATCCGGCAGGTCCCTCCGCCGATTCCACCGGTTGCACATCCCATCCGAATACTGCGCAATAGAACGCGATGCCAGCGTCGAGATCGGGGACCGCGACGTCGACCCACTCGAACAAGCCATGTGTCATCTGCAGGCTCCTTTCACCGAATAGCGAGCCTACGAGGCTCCGATGCGTGTGCGGGGCCATGTCCTGCACACGCCGCCACCTATGACTGCGATCACATCAGGGGGGTAATACCATCTGGCGCCGCGACGAAAGGCAACACCGGTGAACGAGACGCTCGCAACGCTGGCCGACGAGTACTGGGACTACGTCCTTGAGCAAAGCCCCACCCAAGCACTGATGCTCGGAGTACACGACTACGACGAGCAGTACGAGCAGGTGTCGCGCGAAGCCGAGGATGCCTACATCGCCCGGATGAAGGGGTTCTTCGATCAAGCCGAATCCCTCGATCCCGGCTCACTCGCCACCGATGAACGGATCACTCGCGAGGTGTTGATGTTCGAGGCCGGCAGCCACGCTCGTCTGGCAGAGGGGCGCTTTGCCGAGATGGACGCCAACCACGCCGTCGGCACCCAGGCAATGCTTCCGGTTGTCATCCCACAACTGCCATTGGTGGAACCAGCCCACGCCCAAGCCATGCCTGCCAAGTACCGCAACATGGCGGCAACGTTCGACAGTGCGATCGAGCGCCTGCGCGAAGGACTCGGCAACGGCCGAGCCCCGATGGCTTCGAGCGCCGCCAAAGCTGTCGAGCAGGTAGACGCCTTCCTAGCCGCTTCATTCGACGACGACCCGCTGCTGGCCCTCCGAGCCCCTGAAGGATGGGACGGCGAGGCGGAATGGCGCGACCAGATGGTCGACGTCGCCCGGGACCACCTCCGCCCGGCGCTGCAGCGTTGGCGCGACTTCGTGACCGACCAATTGATTCCTCAGGGGTGCAGCCAGGATGAGCCCGGCCTGTCGTACCTCCCCGATGGTGAAGAGCTCTACGCCCGAACGATCTACCGCTACACGACGCTCGACAAGGATCCGGCTGAGGCTCACCAGATCGGTTTGGATCAAGTCGCCAAGTTGGACGACGAATACCGCGAACTCGGTGGTCAGGTTCTTGGTACCAGTGATCTCCAGGAGATCTACTCACGGCTGCGCGACGACCCGGAACTTCATTACTCGGACGGTCCATCGATCGTGGCAGCCGGGGAGAGGGCGCTGGAAAAAGGCAAGGCCGCAATGGGCGACTGGTTCGGCAAGCTGCCCCAGGCGGACTGTCTGGTCAAGGAGACCCCAAGCGGCCCGCTGGGCTTCTACTTTCGACCGGCGACCGACGGATCCCGACCGGGGATGTTCTTCATAAACACGTCCGACCCATCGGCATGGGGGACATACGAAATCGAAGCATTGGCGTTCCATGAAGGAATCCCGGGGCACCACCTGCAGCTGGCAATAGCCGGTGAACTCGAGGGAATCCCCGAGTTCCGCAAGCAAGCGTTCATCTCGGCCTACGGCGAGGGATGGGGTCTCTACACCGAGCGCCTATCCGACGAAATGGGAATGTACGAGTCACCGCTCGACCGAATCGGAATGCTCTCGGCAGACTCCACCAGAGCCTCCCGACTCGTGGTGGACACCGGGCTCCACGCGATGGGGTGGAGTCGGCAAAAGGCGATCGACTACATGATGGACAACTCCCCCAACACTCTGTTCTCCGTCGAAGAGGAGATCGATCGCTACATCGGAATGCCCGGCCAGGCGTTGTCGTACATGCTGGGGCGGCTCGAGATCCAGCGGATGCGCCGCGAAGCCGAAGCTTCGATGGGCGATGGGTTCGATATCAAGGGCTTCCATGACACAGTGCTCGGATCGGGTCTGGTCCCGCTGACGACCTTGGATCGCATGGTGTCCGAATGGGCAGCCGCGTAGCGCGATAACCTCTCCGGGTAGCGGGCCCGGGTGGCGAAATTGGCAGCCGCGGCGGACTTAAAATCCGCTGTCTCCTTAGCGAGGCGTGCAGGTTCAAATCCTGCCCCGGGCACAAAACGACAAAGAACCCGGGCATCGCGCCCCGGTTCTCGCCGGAAGGCAGGATCTAAACCAAAAGAGCTCGAACCCCTCCAAGCCCTATTCGGTCTTGGAGTCGCCCTCGATCGAACCTCGCTACGCTCGGTCCCTCCTAGGTAGGTTCAAATCCTGCCCCGGGCACCCAAGACCCCGACAGGTCGAGGTATGCCGTTTTCGAGCACAATCTCGAAGACCCACGTTGGTTTCGAGGGTTGGCGAGTTCCGGGAGGTCACAGCTGATGGAATCGATCAACCCCGCCACCGGCGACCTCCTGGCGTCATACGCGGAGCACTCATCAGATGAGGTCACCGCTGCATTGCTGAGAGCCTCGGCCGAATTCGACAGTTGGCGTCGACGCCCGCTGGACGAGCGGGCGTCTCTGATGAGAGCCCTGGCGGATGTACTTGACGCTAGATCGTACGAGTGGGCACGCTTGATGACCCTCGAGACCGGGAAACCGATCGCCGCCGCGCGAGCCGAGATCACCAAGTGCGCGATGCTTTGCAGGTACTACGCCGATGAAGCCGCCGCGATGCTGGCGGACCGACATATCAGCACGGAGCGGACCAAGTCATACGTGCACTACGAGCCGCTGGGTGTGGTCTTGGCCGTCATGCCCTGGAACTTCCCTTTTTGGCAGGTCTTCCGATTCGCGGTTCCCGGTCTCACCGCTGGAAACGTCGGTGTGTTGAAACATGCCTCCAACGTCTCGGGTTGCGCCCTGGCAATCGAGGAGGCATTCCGCGAGGCCGGTTTCCCGTCTGCCGTCTTTCAGGCCTTGCTTGTCCCCGGCTCACGCGTTGACGAGATTCTGGAACACCCGGCAGTGGCCGCGGCCACACTCACAGGTTCGGAGTTGGCTGGTCGGGAAGTGGCAGCCAAGGCAGGCTCGTTGCTCAAAAAGACGGTGCTCGAGCTCGGCGGCTCCGATCCCTATTTGGTGCTCGACGACGCCGACATCGACGCAGCTGCAGCTACCTGCGCCGCGAGCCGGATGATCAACGCCGGCCAATCGTGTATCTCCGCAAAACGGTTCATCGTGCATGAAAGCGTGCACGATGAGTGGCTGGCCAAATTCCTGGCGGTAATGGAATCCATCCAAATGGGCGATCCGCTGGACGAGGACACGGTGCTCGGTCCGCTGGCTCGAATGGATCTAAGAGATGAACTGCACAGGCAGGTTCTCGCCTCCATCGAAGCCGGTGCCACACTCGCATTGGGTGGAACAGTGCCAGACCGACCAGGCGCCTACTACCCGCCCACAGTGCTCACCAACGTTTCACCGGGAATGCCCGCGTTCGAAGAAGAGCTGTTCGGCCCGGTAGCGGCAGTGTCCAAGGCGACTTCCGAGGAAGAGGCGATCGCCATGGCGAACGACACCCCCTTCGGGCTCGGAGCGGCAGTGTTCACCCAGGATCTCGAGCGAGGTGAGCGAATCGCCGCCGAATTCCTCGAGGCCGGGACCTGCGTCGTCAACGCCTTTGTGGCCTCAGATCCGAGGCTTCCCTTTGGAGGCATCAAGCTGTCCGGATACGGCCGCGAACTCTCCGACCTCGGAATCATGGAGTTCGTAAACCAGAAGACGGTGATCGTCGCCTGATCCAGAAGAATGGGCAATAGAAGCCGCCAAGTGAGCCCGCGTTCCGCGGCTACTTGCCCCCGGTCCATAGACTGGATCGAAAGGGAGGAGCTATGAAGAAGCTCATCAAACTGGCTCTGGTTGTCGGAGCCATCGCAGTGGCGGCACGCCTCGTCGGATCAAAGAAGACGGAGTGGGAGGGTCTCTCCGAGTCCCAGGTCCGGGACAAGCTCGACGCACACCTTCCGGACAGGGTGCCGGACGACAAGCGGGCCGCGGTCGCCGACAAGGTCGTCGCCAAGATGCGTTCCCGAGGCAAGCTGGTCTCCGACGAGGCAGCCACCGACGGAGCCGATGACGGGGAAGACTCCTAGTCCCCAGGAGCAACCACGGTGACTGAGGCACACGAACAGGTCGTCGCGCTGCGCGATGGATCTCGTGCGCTAGTCCGCCCGATAAGGGCCGACGACAAAGAAGTGCTCGTCGCCGGCCTTCAGCAGCTGTCCAAGGAGTCTGTCTACCGACGGTTCTTGCGGCCGGTAACCAAACTGAGCGAGCGGGAACTCAAATACCTCACCGAAGTCGACTACACCAATCACTTCGCCTGGGTCGCAGCCGATGCCGACGACCAGACCCGTGGCTATGGAGTTGCTCGGTACGTACGAGATTCAAAAGATCCGGAGGTGGCTGAGGCCGCCGTCGCAATCGTCGACGATCAGCAGGGCAAGGGCCTCGGCACGATCTTGATGCGGTTGCTCGTGGCCACGGCACGGGAGAACGGGATAAGCGTGTTCCGCGGCTGGGTACTCGGGGAGAACCGCGAGATCCTGCGCCCACTGGAGAGGCTCGGGGCGCGGCGGACCGCCGACCAGGGTGTACTGAAGGTCGAGATGGACCTAGAGGAGGTCTTCGACGGTTCGACTCTTCAAGAGGCTTTGCGTGCTGTGGCCGCCGGCGAATTCGAAACCGAGCCAAGGAGTTAGGGAGTCAGGAGTCCCCAGCCCCTTTCTCCCCCCTCAGGGGGGAGTCCCGAGTGAGCGGAGCGAGTGAGGGGAGCGAGTGAGGGGAGGGGGGTCATCCACCTCGCGGACGGGCCGCGCGACCCCCTCCGTCTCGCTGCGCTCGCCACCTCCCCCTGAGGGGGAGGAACGAAGAACCCCCCACCAATCGGCCTACGGCCGATTGACTCCCCCCAGAGGGGAGAGTGGTTTCAGAACCTCAAGCGGGGAGTGGTTTCAGAACTCGAGTCCGAACCAGGGCTGGCGGGCCAGTTCTGCCAGGAAGACCTGACGGTCTTCATCGTCGGCGATGCGATCGCGGCACTTGATAGCCTGACTGCATGCTTGAGATCGATCACGTGATTCTCGTGGTACCCGACCTTGACGGCGGAGGACGCCAGCTGCGTTCTGAGTTCGGACTCGACTCGATCCCCGGTGGCAGGCACGCCGGTCACGGAACCGGGAATCGCATCGTCCCGCTCGGCGACACCTACCTGGAACTGATGGCAGTGGTTGATCCGACCGAGGCAACTGAGAGCCCCATGGGTCGGTGGGCGGCGATGCACACGACCACTGAGCTGACTCCGGCTGCAGTGTGTCTTCGTACCGACGACATAGAACCGATCGCAGCCGTGGTGGGCGAGGTACCCGAATCCATGAGTCGCACCCGTCCCGACGGATCGATCCTGTCGTGGAGACTCGCCGGTCTCGCCGGAATGCTCGGACCAGAGAATCTCCCTTTCTTCATCGAGTGGCATTGCGAACCGCACGATCACCCCGGAGCCACGCTCGTCGATCATGCCGTGGACGTCGTCGGAATCGCCGAGGTCACGATCGGTTCGCCGGGCGCCCTCTCAACCATCGCCGATGTCGAAGGAATCACCATCGCCTCTGGTAGCGGTGTGATCAAGGCTGTGATCGCGACCTCGAACGGGTCGATCACCTTCGGCTGAGCTGAAGCACGATCCCTTCGAGGAGATCGGTCTCGGAAACCAAAACTGCTTCGAGCCCCGAGCTACGGACCGCCTCGGCCGCGATCACTGCACCAGCCAAGATCACTCTGGCTCGTTTCGGGTCCAGCGAAGGGAGAGCCGCCGTCTCCGCAACGGTCAGTCCCGCCAGGCGAAGCGTCAGGTCGTCGAGATCGGCGATCGTCAAGATGGTCTGATGGGTTCGGGTTCTGTCGTAGGTTTCCAACTCCAGGTGAATCGCAGCCAGGGAAGTAAAGGTGCCGGCGACCCCGATCACCGTGTCCGGCGGTTGTTCGAATGAGACGTCTTCGAACATCTCAGCCACATGCGCAACTGCTCCCTCCAATTCAACCGGTGACGGGGGCCGCTCCTTTAGCAAGCGATCGGTGAGGCGTACCGAACCGATGTCAATGCTGACGGCACTGTCGGGCTGATCGCCGCCGATAACGAACTCAGTACTGCCGCCACCGGGATCGATGACCAGACGCCGACCAACCGAGCCCGCGCCCCAAATTGCGCCCGCAAAGGCGAGTGCTGCCTCGTCGGTACCTGAAATGACTTCGGGCGTGATCCCGACGGCATTTGTGACCCGCTCCACGAAGTGGCTCGCGTTCGAAGCATCACGCGATGCCGAGGTGGCAACAACACGAACCTCATCGGCGCCCTGGAGTCGACGCCCATAGTTGGCCAACGTCGTCACGGCAGCGTCCATCGAGTCGTCGGCCAACTCGCCCGTTCGGTCGAGCCCGCGCCCCAAGCCAACCACCTCTACGGCCCGGTCGATGTCCGTTATCCGATCGCCATCTACGTCGGCGACGAGCAACCGTACGGTGTTCGTCCCGATATCGATCGCAGCCACCCTCACCGTGGCTCAACCCACCCGGGGTTGCGCTCGACTCCTGACGCGTTCTCGACAACGCAGGGCCGCGAACAGTCGAGCGGCTCCACCCACGGGGCCGTAACCGACCCGACCGGATTCTGGTTGCCGACGGCGTGATCGGCGTAGTGGGCGTGGAGGCATTTGACGCCGGTACGGGCACCACCCACTCCACCGCTTGGTCTTGGTTCGGTGCCTGCAGGTACCAGCGCATCGCGCTCTGACCCGTAACGGGCATGGGCCGCGTCTAGTGCTTCACCGAACTCCGCAACTGCCTGGGACCGACGTTCCATGGCTTGTACTCCACCGGCAGACTCGACCCGGCCGATGCGTCGCGAAGCAAGCGGGCACGACAACCAGTAGAGAGTCGGGAACGGAGTGCCGTCGTCGAGCAACGGAGGGACCCGGGTCACAATCGGGAGATCAAGATGACAGCGCAACACCACGTCGGCAGGAGATCGGAGGGGACGCCCTATCTGTGCCGCCACTACGGCGGCGTCATCCATCGACGATGTCGCGCCCTGTGATGAAGTCCCAGAAGCGGCTCCACAGGGGTCGCTCCCGTTCCAGGGTTATGTCACGGCCGGCGGGAACAGGATCGATCACTCCGTCGGGCACGATGGCCACATATCCGACCTCGCCCGGCATCACAAGGCCAAAGTGCTCGCGGGCAAGTCGCTCTACCTCTTCATCCGTCTGTAGTGCCGCGATCTGCTGCTCCAGGTGGAGGTTCTCGTCGACGAGAGCATCGAGTTGGGCCTGGGCAAGATCGACCGCCTGCTCCTGGGCAAGCAATTGGCGGAAGGGGAACACTCCGGCGACGGCCACCACCACCAGAACGAGGCCGACGAGTACCAGGAATCCACCGAGCCCCAGACCCCTTCTTGTCTCGATCATGCCGAGAACCTCGGATAGATACTCCAGCCGCCGAAGCGAGCACCATCGCCCAGCTGCTCTTCGATCCGGAGCAGCTGGTTGTACTTGGCAGTCCGCTCGCCGCGTGCCGGCGCACCGGTCTTGATCTGTCCTGCATTCGTGGCCACCGCGAGATGGCTGATAAAGGTGTCTTCGGTCTCTCCGGAGCGATGACTGACCACCCGGGTGTACGAAGCCTGCTCGGCGAGCTGCATGGTGTGCAGCGTCTCCGACAGGCTGCCGATCTGATTGACCTTGATGAGGATGGAGTTGGCGATCCCGTCGTTGATCCCGCGCTGCAAGAGGTCTTCATTGGTCACAAAGAGATCATCGCCCACCAGTTGCACCCGCGTCCCGAGACGCTCGGTGAGTGTGGCCCAACCCTCCCAATCGTCCTCAGCCAGACCATCTTCGATGGAGACGATCGGGAAGTCGTCGACCAACCCGACGTAGTACTCGACCAATTCATCGGCTTTGAGGGCTCCACCATCGAGCCGATATCGACCTTCACGATGGAACTCGGTGGCTGCCGCATCTATGGCGAATCCGATCTGCTTTCCCGGTTCGTATCCGGCGGCAGCGACGGCCTCCATGAGCAGTTCGAGGGCATCGCGATCGGCCGGAAGATTCGGAGCAAACCCACCTTCATCGCCGACGTTGGTTGCGAGACCCCTTCCGGCGAGCACCTTGCGCAAGGCGTCATACACCTCGACGCCGGCGCGGAGCGAATCTCGGAATGTGCCGAATCCAGCCGGCACAACCATGAACTCCTGAATGTCTACCGAGTTCGCTGCGTGTGCCCCACCATTGAGAACATTCAGCTGCGGTACCGGAAGGAGCCGCGCACTGGGGCCACCCAGGTACCTGAACAGCGGCAGCCCGACGGCAGACGCCGACGCCCTGGCGCAAGCCAACGACACCGCCAGAATAGCGTTGGCTCCGAGGTTGGCCTTGTTCGGAGTCCCATCTAGATCCAGCATCGCCTGATCGAGGGATTCCTGGTCTGTCGCATCGCGTCCAATGAGCATTGATGCGATCGAATCGTTGACGTGTTCGACGGCCCGCGTCACGCCCTTACCGCCGAAGCGGTTTCCGCCATCTCGAAGCTCGATCGCTTCGAGCGCCCCTGTCGATGCTCCTGAGGGAACCGCCGCACGACCAAAGTGACTGCCAGCCAGCGTCACCTCAGCCTCAACAGTGGGGTTACCTCTGGAGTCGAGGACTTCGCGGGCCCGGATCGATGTGATGGTCGTCACGGGCCCTCCTTCACCGCGAAGGTACTACATGTTCTGCATTGCCTGAAGCCATTAGGAGTAATCAGTAATCGGTAGTCAGTAACCAGCAAGAGGAACAACTCCCCCCTTGAGAGGGAGTTAAAGGCCGCAGGCCTTTGGTGGGAGGACCTCTTGGTCGATCCAGTTCCTCCCCCTCAGGGGGAGGTGGCATTGCCGAAGGCTATGACGGAGGGGGTCACGCCGATCAGAACTCACCATTGGCCGCCACTTCGTCGCAGCCACACAGGATCAACCCGCTGGGACAGACCCCCCTCCCCTTCACTCGCCGAGCCTCGCTCAGGTACTCCCCCCTGAGGGGGGAGAAAAGGCGCTCACTCCTCGAGCTTTGCTTGCTCCCAGCGCTTATCGAGTTCTTCGAGGGTCGCCCCCTTTGGATCGCCTCCGGCCTCTACAACCCGGAACCGCCGGTCGAAACGGGCCGCCGCGCCACGCAACGCCATTTCGGGATCGACCGAAAGGTGGCGGGCAAGGTTTACTGCCGAAAATAGAAGATCGCCCACCTCGGACTGGAGCGCATCGGGGTCGTCCAGTGCATCGAGAACCTCGGCAATCTCCTCATTCACTTTGGCGAGCACTCCTTCGAGATCGGGCCAGTCGAAGCCGACCGATGCAGCCCGGGACTGCAGTTCAAGCGACTTCGCCAATGCCGGCAACGCCAGCGGAACACCATCGAGGACCGATTCCCGGCCCTTCTCGTCGCGCTTTAGAGCCTCCCAGTTGGCCATCACGTCATCGGCCGTCTCGGCCTTAACGTCGCCAAACACATGGGGGTGGCGCCGCACCAGCTTGCGTCGAACGGTCTCGGCGACCTCCTCGACTCCGAACATGTCGGCCTCGCCGGCAAGAGTCGCGTGGAACACGACTTGCAGCAGCAGATCACCGAGCTCTTCTTCCAGATGGATGTAGCCATCCACATCGACCTCAGCTGTATCGGTTGACAAGCCGTCGATTGCGTCGAGCGTCTCGTAGGCCTCTTCGAGCAGATGGCGTGCCAGCGACTGATGGGTCTGCTCCCGGTCCCAAGGGCATTCCCGACGCAGCCGCGAGTTGGTTCTGACCAATCCGGGCCATCCCGGCGCCTCGACATCGAGCGCGATCGTTACCCGGAGCCCAGCGTGCTCCGGTCTGAGATCTCCGAGCCGCATCTCGGTGACCGACTGCGTTTCCATCCCCAGATCACTCAACACGGTCACCGGGGAGTCGGCGTCGAGCAGCCGAGACAGTCGTTCGTGCACCCTCGTAAACGCCGCGGGACCATCGATCTGGACGATGAGCGTCGGTACGTGAAGTAACAGCGGTTCCGGCATCTGATGGGCATCGATCACCTGAAAGCCGCGCTCGAAAGGATCGATCCCAGCGTGTTCGATCGCAAGATCGAGAAACGACTCCCCGCCCTCGATCCCGCACTCGATCCCGGCCTGATCGCAACGGTCCCGGACCGCGGCCACAGCCCGCTCCCCCACAAACGCCGATCCAGGAACCGCATACGTCACCGGGCCCTTTGAGGCCAGGTCTACGACCCGGGCGGCGATGCTGTCGTAGACCTCTTCGAAGGTCTCACTCGACTCGTAAAGGTCGTCACACCAGATCACCGGACGAAGTGCATCGAGCTCGACTGACGCCGGATGATCAAGGGTACGACCCACCACCGGAGTGCTCGACTCGTCGAGAAGAGAGCGAATCGAATCGGAAACTCGGTCCAATCCCGCCGGTCCGAGCCCGACGATTCGGACCGGCCCGCTCATCCGTCGGTCGGGACGGTTACGGGCTCCTGGCCGGGCGGGAGGATTCCAATAAAGGTCCACGTACCGTATTTCTCGTCCAGCTCGACCTCGGCCTCCTCCAGAGCACCGTTGAACCATTCGTTCCACAACTCGCCGACTACGGAATCAGAAAGGTGCGCAACCGGGTCGGCCTCAACCTCATCCTCAGTCGGTGCGGTCCGCTCGTCCACGATGATCAGGTGGAATCCGAACTGGGTCTCCACCGGGCCAAATAGTTCTCCAATCTCGGCTTCGACCGTCGCCTGAGCAAACTCCGGGACGTATCGGAAGGCGAGCGAGCAACCCAAATCCCCACCCGGAGTCGCAGAGTCGAGCGAGATCTCCGTGGCCACTTCGGCGAAGTCCTCACCGGCGTCGAGGCGCTCACGTACGGTCTCGGCTTCCTCGGCCGACTCCACCAGCACGTGACGAGCACACACGGTCGTGTATGCCGTCGGTTCGCTGAAGTAGAGGTCGAGCGTCTCGGGCTGACGTGCCAACGCCTCAATGGCTTGGTCGCGGATCACGCCTATCTCAGCGTTGAATCGAAGCATCTCGGCGCTGGCGTCGGGCACCCCCAGGAACTCCTCGGGGGTCAACCCGGCTTCTTCCATCTGAGCAGCAAGCTCGGCGCGGATGACCTCGACCTCATCCACATCCAGGGCCACGCTGAAGTCCGCCATCAACGCCTGCACCAGGATCTGGCGAGCAAGCAGGGCAAAGATCGCTTGGCGGAGCGAATCGTCGATCGGAACGCTGTCCGACTCGAAGAAACTATCGAGGTCGGCTTCGGTCACGTCGACGCCACCTGCAGAACCGACAACGCCGGAACCACCCGACGAACAAGCAACGGCAACGAGGGCCAACGCCAAGACCAGGGCAGAGAGTTTTCGCAAGAGAATCAATCCGGATCGGGGGGCCACATTGTACGGATAAATTCGATCAACCCAGCCGCCGGATCGTCGACCGGGAGCGGGATGAACAGCGCCCGATCACGCACCACGGCCCTGCGCGACAAGCGGGCAAGTCGAATCTCCTCGCTGCTGGTGAGCTGAACCGGGGCGATTCTCACCTCCCGGCGCATCGCCACTATCTCGCTGATCCCGGCTCGCAGCGCCTCCACTCGCAGGCGAGCCACCTCCATCAGCGTTTCTGCGTTGTCGGGCAGCGGCCCATAACGATCAATCCATTCGGTTACGACATCATCGACATCGGAAGCCTCCGTCGCCGCGGCGAGGCGGCGATACGCCTCAAGACGGGCTGCTTGGTCGGGGACATACGCGTCGGGAAGATGGGCGTCGAGGGGGAGTTCGATCCGCACCTGGGCCGCTTTGGGTGGAGCCGGATGACCTGTCTCCAGTTCCGCCACGGCTTCGGCGACCATTTCGACGTAAAGGTCGAAGCCGACGGCCGACAAATGGCCTGACTGCACGTTGCCGAGAATGCTCCCCGCCCCGCGTATCTCCAGATCGCGCATCGCCAACTGGAACCCCGAGCCAAGATCGGCGAATTCGCCAATGGCCTCAAGGCGACGGTGCGCCTCCTCGCTCAATCGCTGATCCTCGGGATGGAAGAGGTATGCATAGGCGCGCTGTGACGATCGTCCGACCCTCCCCCGCAGCTGGTACAACTGAGCCAGCCCCAACATGTCGGCCCGCTCGACGATGAGAGTGTTTACCTGCGGCAGATCCAGACCGGATTCGATGATCGTGGTCGCGACCAGAACGTCGAATTCGCCCGACCAGAAGTCGAGCATCACTTGCTCCAGCTGTCCCTCGCTCATCTGCCCGTGGGCGACTGCACAGCGCGCCTCGGGAACCAGAGCCTGAATCCTGGCGACGGCATGATCGATCGATTGCACCCGGTTGTGTACGTAGAAGACTTGACCCTCGCGCAGCATCTCGCGGCGAATCGCTGCCGAGATGGCCCGCTCGTCCTGGGGGCCGACAAACGTGAGGATCGGGTGCCGATCCTCTGGAGCCGTGGAGATCCGACTGACCTTCCTGATTCCGGTGAGAGCCATCTCGAGCGTCCGCGGAATCGGTGTCGCAGTGAGAGTGAGGACGTCCACTGAAGTTCGCAACGCCTTGATCCGATCCTTGGCCGCGACCCCGAATCGCTGCTCCTCATCGACGATCAGCAACCCCAACCCTTCGAGCCCAACATCCTCACTCAGCAACCGATGGGTCCCGATAACAACATCGACGGAGCGATCCGCCACACCCGCCGCCACCGTCCGCTGCTGCTTGGGGGTGAGGAACCTGCTGAGCATCTCGACCCTCACCGGGTACGGAGCGAATCGTTCGGAGAACGTCTGCTGGTGCTGCTGCGCCAACAGGGTGGTGGGGCACAACAGCGCGACCTGTCTGCCGTCCTGAACAGCTTTGAACGCAGCCCGGACGGCCACCTCGGTCTTACCAAACCCGACATCACCAAAGATGAGTCGATCCATGGGTTCGCCCGACTCCATGTCGCCCTTGACATCGGCAATGGCGGTGAGTTGGTCGGCCGTCTCCTCGAACGGAAAGGCTGCCTCCATCTCGCGCTGCCATGGCGAGTCGGGAGCATGGGCGTGTCCCGGCACCCGGATCCGTGCCCGGTGCAGAGCAACCACCTCCTCCGCAACCACAGCAACCGCCTTGCGGACCCGTCCACGAGTCCGATCCCAGTCGGTGCCCCCCATGCGGCTGCGTCGGGGCGATTCACCTCCGGTGTATTTGCGAATCGCCGCAAGTTGGTCGGTCGGCACATACAGCTTGTCCTGTCCGGCATACGCCACGAGGAGATAATCACGCTCGACGCTGCCCAGGCTCTGAGTGACGAGCCCCTCGAACCGCCCGATCCCATGATGATGATGGACGACGAAGTCGCCTTCGGCGAGATCGCCGTATCTGGTGGCGGTGCCTCCACTCGACCTGACTCCTACTCGGCGGTGAGCGCGTCGCCTTCCGGCGATCTCCTGCTCACCGAGCACCGCAACCTTCAACTCGGCCATCACAAATCCGTGGTGGATGCCTGAGGCGACGATCCCCGAGCCTGACTCCGCGGTCTCTCGGCGTGGGAGCGACAGCCCCGCCTCGCCGAGCAAGCGAGCAACTCTGTCGGCCGGGACCACACCGTCCATGGCGACGATCACCTCGAAGTCCCGACCGAGCAACGCTCCGATGCCGGCCGCCACTGATTCGGCGTCACCGGCAACGGCGTCGATACCGCCGAGGGTGATTGCGTCGGTGCCGGGGCCGGCGGCCACCGGGGGCGCCTCCAGCGTCCGGCCCTGTGGGAGCGAAGTTTCTAGATCGAGGTAGAGCGCAGGGTGCTCCCCCGCCTCTGGAGCACCGGGTCCCCAGGTGGAAGCCAGCGCCGCCGCCAGCTCGCTCTCTTCGGTGACGAGATCGCCCGCCCGGTCGCGAGCTCGGGACGGTTCGAACAAGACGACCGATGTCGACTCGTGCGCCTCGTCGATCGCGGTGGTCTCCCCACACAGCCAGGGAAGCCAAGATTCGATGCCGGGGAAAGACACGCCTTCGATGATGCGCTCCCACTCGGCGGCGGCCCACGGAGCAGAGTCGCGCAGGTCCGTCGCCGCAACGGCCAGGCTGGTGTCGGGCCGAAGCTCGCGAGCCGGGAACAGCTCGGTACGGTCGACCGGGGTCTCCGATCGCTGGGTCGCCACCGAGAACGTGGTGATCTCGGAGACGTCGTCGCCCCAGAAGTCGATGCGGACCGGATTTGCTGCCTGCGCCGGATAGACGTCGATGATCCCGCCCCGGACCGCCATCTCCCCCCGCATTTCGACGCGATCGGTGCGGTCGTAGCCGAGGCGGCTCAGTGCCCGGACCGTCTCGTCGAAGTCGATGGTCTGGCCAAGCTCGAACTCCATCGGCTCGAAAGGTGAGGGGCTGACACGCTGCACTGCAGCCCTGACGGATGCAACGACCACCACCCCCGCCTTGCCCGACCGCATCGCGTGGCGGGCCTGCATCCGGGCGGCCATCGTCGCCACGTTGGGCGACACGTGCTCAAACGGGAAGGTCTCCCATGCGGGAAGGTGAAACACGTCTTCGGAAAAGAGTTCGAGATCGTCGGCTAGATCTTCGGCATCTCGCTCCCCGGCGACGATCGCCAGCACCGGGCCAACGCTGCCCGCAGCCAAACCGGCCAGCCAAAAAGCGCGCGCGGCATGCGGCACGACCAACGATCCAGACATGTCCGGCGCGGGTCGCGCCGCCCATCGGTCGATGAGGGCGGCGAGCGGGGCTTTCATCTATTACGAACGATCCTAGGAAGTCATCAGTCGCCAGTCAGAACCCCGAGACGGCCCCCCACCAAACGGCTGCGCCGTTTGACTCCCCCCAGAGGGGAGAGTGTTCTTTTTCTGGGGACTGGAGACTTCTCTTCTCAGATGATCCCTTCGGCGCGGTACCACTCCACCGTCCGGGCGAGCCATTCCTCCGGTGGCGTGTAGCGCAAACCGAGTTCGGATTCGGCGCGGCTGCCGTCGTAGGTATGTCCGTGACGTAGCGCCGACACCATCTCGGGACACAGGGGGGCATCACGTCGCACTAGGCGATACCCGGCAGCGGTCGCCGCGGCGACAACTCCCAGCACTCGGGGAGACAGATATCGCACATGGCGATCGATACCGGTCACGGCCGAAAAGATATCAACGGCCTCGGGGACGGTGGCAGTCCAACCACTGACCAGGTACCTCTGTCCCGCCCTTCCTGTCTGATCGGCTCGGATATGGGCGTCAATCACATCCTCGACAAACACCAGGCTCAATCTGGTGTCGACCGCAAAGCGGAGTCGACCACGCAAGAACGAGATCAGTATCCGCGCCGTGCCGCCGGTGCGACCGGGCCCCTGTACCGATGACGGATTGACCGCCACGAGTTCCAACCCGGCGGCTTTCGCGTCCTCAAAGGCGGCAACTTCCGCCAGGTGCTTGGAGCGCTCGTAGGCAGTGATGTAGGTGCCGCGGTGGATGGTCGACTCCGTACCTACTGAGCCCTGTGGTTCACCGATCGTCGCTGCCGATGACGTGTACACGACCCTCTCAACACCGGCCTTGGCAGCTGCACGG
>CAXMOL010000130.1:0-5439 GCA_964194935.1 uncultured Kiloniellaceae bacterium | reverse complement strand
CTCAAGGGGGGAAAGCGGCCCCCACCAAACACCTGCGGTGTTTGACACCCCCCAAAGGGGAGAGTGATCCAATCAACAGTCGGGCACTAGACGCGAGATGTCACTCAAGGGGGGAAAGCGGCCCCCCACCAAACACCTGCGGTGTTTGACTCCCCCCAAAGGGGAGAGTGATCAGAAGGGGAGAGTCAGCGAGCAAAGCGAGGTGGTGGGGGATTGACAGACCCAAGGCAAACCACCAACCAGCAAGCAGAAGACCCCACACAACGGTGAAGTGATACTTCTTCTCTGAAACACTCTCCCCTTTGGGGGGAGTCAGCGAGCGAAGCGAGCTGGTGGGGGGCATCCGGTGTTCGTTTCTTCAGGGCCAACACGTCGTGTATGTCGTAACGGCCTGTCACCAGGTGGTTGCGTCAGGTTGTGTGGCTACTCGATCATGGGTCTTGTGGGTCAGTTCGCCGAGTCGGTGTGCGTCCGATAGGCAGGGCGATTGCCGCGACTTGGTGAATCCCCCCACCAATCGGCCTGCGGCCGATTGACTCCCCCCTGAGGGGAGAGTGATCCAAGCAACCGTCGGGCACTAAACGCGACAGATCACCTCAAAGGGGGAGAGTGGTCAATCTCCTCCAGACCGATGACCGACGACTGATGACTGAGTACTGAGGACTGACGACTCCTGATTACTCTCCTGTTCCTCATGTCGATCACTGTCTTGCTCCCCGACGGAACCCCGCTCGAACTCGAAGACGGGGCTACCGGTCTCGATGCCGCAGGTGCCATCGGCCCCCGCCTTGCCAAGGCGGCAGTGGCGGTCGTGGTTGATGGCCAGGAGCGCGACCTCACCCGACCGCTTCACGACGGAGCGAGTTTGTCGGTGATCACTGAGGACACCGATGCGGGGCGTCATGTGCTGCGTCACAGCGCAGCTCATGTGATGGCCCAGGCCGTGCTTGACCTGTTCGAAGGATCGACCTTTGCCATTGGGCCCGCCATCGAAGACGGCTTCTACTACGACTTCGATATCGGCCGTAGCTTTACCCCCGAGGATGTCGAACGCATCGAGGCGCGGATGGAGGAGATCGTCGCCGAGGACCAGCCGTTCGAGCGCAGCGAGCTCTCCAAGGTGGAGGCTCTCGAAATCTTCTCCGATCATCCGTTCAAGACGGAGATCATCGAAATGGTCGACGAAACCGAAGGTGCCTCCGGTGATGCAGTCAGCGTGTACCGCAATGCGTCATTCGTCGATCTGTGTCGCGGTCCTCATCTGCCGACAACGGGTCGGTTGTCGGCTTTCAAGCTGCTGAGAATCGCCGGCGCCTATTGGCGCGGTGACGAGAACAGGCCACAGCTGCAACGGATATATGGGACCGCATGGGAGAGCCCAAAGGCGCTCGATGCGTACATCGATCGCCTCGAGGAAGCCCGTAAGCGGGACCATCGCAAGCTCGGTACCGAACTCGACCTGTTCTCTTTCCCAAGCGAGCTGGGTAGTGGCCTCGCCATCTGGCATCCCAAGGGGGCCTTGGTACGCACCATCATGGAGGATTACTCGCGGCGCACCCATCTTGCGAACGGGTACGAGATCGTGACCACGCCACATATTGCGCGCAGTCACCTGTGGGAGACGTCGGGCCACCTCGAGTTCTATGCCGAGGGGATGTACCCACCGATGGAACTCGACGGGGGCGACGAATACCTGTTGAAGCCGATGAACTGCCCGTTCCACATCCTGATCTACCGGTCGCGGTCGCGGTCCTACCGGGAACTACCGATTCGTTTCTTCGAACTGGGCACCGTGTACCGATACGAACGCTCCGGAGTCGTGCACGGTTTGCTGCGGGCCCGCGGGTTTACCCAGGACGACAGCCACATTTTTTGTACCGAGAGCCAACTGGCAGATGAGCTGAAGAACCTTCTCGACTTTGTGTTGATGGTGTGGAGCGATTTCGGCTTCGATGAGGTCGAGGCAGATCTGTCCACCAAGCCTGATAAGTACGTCGGGCAGGACGATCTTTGGGACAAGGCGACCGAGGCGCTTCGGGCCGCGGTCGAAGATGCCGGGCTCACATACGAGGTCGCCGAAGGCGAAGGGGCCTTCTACGGTCCCAAGATCGACATCCACGTCAGGGATGCCATCGGGCGCAGATGGCAGGTGGGCACGCTGCAGGTCGACTTCGCCCAGCCGGAGAACTTCAGTCTCGACTTTGCTTCGCCGGAGAACACTCGCGAACGGCCGGTGATGATCCACCGGGCGCTGATGGGGTCGATCGAGCGGTTCTTTGCGATTCTGATCGAGCACTACGGGGGTGCGTTGCCGGGGTGGCTGTCGCCGGTTCAGGCAACGATCGTTCCGGTGGCGGATCGGCACACTGAATACGCCCGCGAGGTGGCCGCAGGTCTCTCTGCTCAGGGCTTACGTGTCGAAGTAGACGACCACGATGACACCGTGGGCGAGAAGATACGCAAGGCTGTCACGATGAAGCACCCGGCGGTGCTTGTCGTCGGCGACGACGACATCGATGCCGGTACAGCAGGTTTCCGCCTCCGCGGCGCGGAAGAGCGGCGCGGCATGACACTGTCGGATGTTGCCGATGAACTCGTTGAGTTCTGCAAGGCCCCGCGCTGAACCGACCGGGGCGTCTTGAACAGCATCACGACCGCTCTTAGTCTGCTCGGATTGCGTTGGTGAGCGAGGGAGCCCCTAAGTGAAGTTGATCGTCAATCTGCTGTCGAGCGCCGTCTCGAAGCGCCCACGAGCGGTCCTGGCTGGGATCCTGTTGGTGACTGCGGTGTTTGTTGCGCTGAGCACTCAGGTGGTTATCACCGACGGAAACGACGGGTTCGCTCCGGACGCTCCTGAGTTGGTCGCCGACTCCGAGATCGGTCCACTGTTTGGTGACAGCTCATCGGCTTCCACGCTCCAGGTCGTGATCTCGTCCGACACCGGTGATGTCCTGACCAAGGATGGACTGGCGGCGGTCAGCGCGATCCAGGAGTTGATCGAGCAGTCGGATCTGGCACCACAATTGATCGGTCAGGGCGACCAGCCCCCGATCGTCTCCTACCTGCTTCCGGTGCAGCAGATGCTGTTCGAGGGGCAAGCTTCGACGCCGACCACCGACGCCGAGGTAAAGGCCACCTACCTAGCTGGCACCGAGCAGCTTCCTCCCGAGGTGAGCGGCGTCGCCGAGCAGCTCCTGAGCGGTGATCGCGATATGAGTGCCGCCACGGCCGGCAAGGGCCTCCTGCTGGTCTTCATCGACGCCCCCGGATTCGACGAGACGCTTGCCGACGGGGTGGAAGCCACTCCATTCAACGACTTCGAAACGTTTACCGACCTCGAGGGAGAAGTCGCCCAGGCAATCCGCGATGCCGACCTTCCGACCGGGATAACGGCCGAGCCGTTCTCGATCGAACTCATTTTTGGAACGGGCGACGAATTCGAAGCTGAGGTCGGCAAGCTGTTCGGGTACGCAGCGATGATCATCATCGTCATCCTGATGTTCGTCTACTGGGTGGTGCCCAACGGCAGCCGCCTTGCAGGCGTGCGCCGCACCGCTGCAGACGTAGGTCTCACCATGGCCGCGATCTTTATGGCGATTGCGTGGATGAACGGGATCGGCGTGATCCTCGGTCCGAAATACCTGGGATGGATAGACGACTTTGGTCCTATGAGTCAGATCATCCCCATCCTCCTGATCGGATTGGGGGTCGACTACGCGATCCACCTCACGACCCGCTACCGGGAAGAAGTAGGCCAAGGCGCCGGTGTTGTGGCGGGTATGGAGCGGTCGCTGCACACCGTCGGGATCGCCCTCGTTCTCGCCACCGGGACGACCGCTGTCGGGTTTCTCACCAACCTGGTGAGCCCGATCCCTGCCCTAAAGGACTTCGGCATCCTGGCCGCGGTGGGCATCGCTTCGTCGTTCATCATCATGCTGACCTTCGTCTCCTCGTTCCGGGTCCTGCTGGATCGCAGGGCGGAGCGACTGGGACGGATACCCCGAGAGAGTCTCGGCCAGACGAGGGACCGAATGCTTCCGAAGCTGATCGGTCGCACCTCGGTCCTCGCCGAACGGTTCGCCTGGCAGACGGTTGCGGTCTCGGTCCTGCTCGGAGTCGTGGGGTTCTTCGGCGTGCTCCAACTCAAGGCTGAATTCTCGGTCACCGACTTCGTACCCCGACCTAACCCGCTTCTCCCGACGTTCGACACCCTTATCAACGACTTTGGTGGAGGCTTTGGCGAAACGACTCAGGTGCTCGTAAAGGGGGACGTCGACACTCCAGAGGCGCACAACGCCATGGTGACCGTGATCGACAGTTTGAGGACGACCGACAATGTTCTGCAGTTCGGAGAAGACCCCGCCGCCGAGTCGCCGCTCGGTCTGTTGGGAACCTTTACGGATCCGGTGAGCGATAGGTTCGTCCCGGCCGCCGGCGCAGCCGCTCAGGCCGCCGGTGTGGCTGCTGACGGGTCGGTGCCTGCAGGAGCCGACGTGGTCGCGTTATACGACGCCCTGGTCGACGCCAGCGACGGCCAGGCGACGACCGTGCTCCACTCTGATGGCAACGGCGGTTATGACGCCGTATTGCTGAGCATCACGACTCAGGCTGGGGAGGATGGAGCGGCGCAGCTATCTGATGACATGAAAGTTGTCATCGCACCGCTGACCGATCTCGGCCTCAGCGCGGTGGCTACCTCGGATGAGATCATCAACAATGTCGTGATCACCTCCCTGAGTGACTCGCAACTGTCGTCCCTGATCCTCACGATCTTGGTCGCCGCGGGTCTGCTGGTGATCAACTTCACAGTCGAATCGAAGCGGCCGTTCCTGGGTCTGATAACCATCTTCCCGGTGGCTTTGGTGATGCTCTGGGCGTTCGGGCTCATGCCGGTTCTCGGCTTGGCGTTCGGGCCGGTTACGGCCACCGTGTCGGCTTTGGCGATTGGTATCGGTGTGCCGTACATGATCCACATCACACACCGATTCCAGGAAGACCGCATCCGATTCGCTACGCCGGAAGAGGCCATCAAGTCGACTACGACCAACACCGGCGGGGCTTTGGCCGGTTCTGCGTTTACCACCGTTGCCGGCTTCGGAATCCTTATGACCGCATCGTTGATCCCGTTCCAGCAACTGGGACTGGTCACGGCGTATACGATTCTGCTGGCGCTGGTTGGAGCTGTGATCGTGCTGCCGAGCATGCTCGTGCTGTGGGATCGCTGGCACCGTAGGCGCGGTGACATGCCGGTTGACCCGGAGGAGATCTTTAATGACTGATGACCGTCGCATTGAAATCGGCGAGGATCTGGCGGCCGCCGTCGGCGTCCCAGATGATCTCGACTCGACGCAACGAGAGCCGTACTCGATCCCTTCGACGCGGCGGCGGCGTACGAGCGCGGCTGTCTACGCGGTGGGTGCCCTCGTTGCCGGCGGCTTG
>CAXMOL010000129.1:0-4413 GCA_964194935.1 uncultured Kiloniellaceae bacterium | reverse complement strand
AAGGTTCCTGTGCTCAGGTTGCTACCGGTGGTGCCACCGATGTCACGGGCGATCGGCCAGCGGGTGTCGAGTCCCCATTTTCTGGCGTCTCCCATTCCGGCGCCGTTGTCCTGGGTATTGATTCCCACCCAGTTGACCTGGTCGCCGAGCTGGTCACTGAGGATTGCAAAACCGGGCATTTCCGCCTCACAGACGGTGCACCAGGAAGCAAAGAAGGCTGCGACCGTCGGCTTGCCTTCGAAATCGGCGAGAGCGATTCGCTCCTCGGTGTCGGCGAGGCCGGGCAGATCCCAGGTGGTGGCGCCGGTATCGCCGGTCAGTGGGGTGCCTGTCCCCCCGAGCGAAAAGAACGCAAGAACGAACACCGCGGCTGTGACCACACCCAACGCCGAGTTGCGGAGCATGCGATTGCGGCGGGCAATGCGGGCGCGCGCTGCCTTCTCCGCTTGCTTTTGCGCCGACTTGGCGCGTTTGGATCTGCTCACTGGATGGCATCAACAAGAGCCCAGGACGAGATGTTCCCCGGTTCGGGCCTGACGTCACCCGGCTACCGGCTACTCGAAGGGCGGACCCTCCGGCCCGGTGCGTGCCACGGCCGACCATACGGTCTCGTAATGGTCGCGATCAAATGGATCGATGTGGCTGAGGACGAACTCATCCCAGGCGCGCCGTAGCGGGTCTTCGCTTTCGGAGTACATCCACAACCCCGCCGGTACTCGGTCGAGCACGGTTCGCAGGCTCATCGGCGTCCCGACACGGGTCCGAGCATCGGTGGAGGTAAACGACTCATTTACCTCCACCGCCAGCCGGGCAATCGTTGTGATGAACGGAGCCTTCAGCGTCGAGTAGCGATGGGTGAGCATCGCTTCGATTTGATCGGTGTTCGGGAATGCCTTTTCCCAGATGACCCAGCGGTCGGCGAAGGCTTTGTTGAGGGTTTGCGTACCGGCGTAGTCGCGCAGATCGGTTGGGTTGAGCGTCCCAAAGACACGGGTGTCGTCGCGCAGTCGCACCGTTTCCCCGCCCGGAAGATCGATGGCCCGGTAGCGATCGAGCAGGCCGTGTAGGGCGAATAGCGTCTCCGCGCCCGCCGCGTTTAGCTCGGAGAGGTTTACGAGTGCCGGACCGCGCAGCGCCCTGGTGATATCGCCGTCTTCCCACCGAGACTCGGTGCCGCCTCTGCCGTCGCCGTGGAGCTTGACGGAGCCGATGAGGGTGATGTCTCGCACTTCTCCGGTCAGCGGAATTCGGTAGTACGGGAGCTTCAACATGGCGGCGAACTGTTCGAGATCGTGGTCCTTGCCTGTACCCATGTGCCCGCGGAGAGCGACGTGCAGAGGTGTATCGGTGACCCCCGATCGTCGGACCTGTTCGATCGCGGCGAGCCGATAGAGCATCCCCATGTCGACATAGTGGGGATCCGGCACGGGGATTTTCTCGGTGCGCTGAGCATGATCCGGCAGCGAGCTGTCGACGGTGAACAGGTCGAGCTCGATTGGCTTTCCCTCTTCGGTGGGATCGGTAAAGATTGCTGCTTTAGGCATTGGTGAGACTCCTCAGGGTCGAATCATCGTAGAGGGCGCTTTCGTGAGCCCACCATGTGTCGCCGCCGGCGAGGGCGATGCTCTTGCGAAGTGCCGACCGAACTCCGTCGACCATCGCCTCGGTCAGCTCCTCGGGTCTGGCCACCACCCGGTGGCGCGAGTAGGCAGCTTCGACTGTCGCGTCGCCGATCCCGATGCCGAGGACGGTGGTTCCGGAATGCTCGAGTGCGTCGACCGAGGCGGCGAGTGTCTCGACCGAGCCCCGGGTCATCCCGTCGGCCAGGACCACGAGCAGTCGCACCTGAGCATCGCGTGATGCAAGACGATCGCCCGCATAGGTCACGTTTAGCTCGTCAACGTTGGCGGCCTTTTCGAACATCGAAACTGGTGCTGAGTCGACCGCGTTACGGCGGGCAGCCTGGGCTGCCTCTTGAGGTTTGGCCGCAGCCCAGAAGAGGCCTGCGAGAGTAGGTTCGGCCGCTTCCCACCGCTCGTCGAAGGTCTTGAGCAGGTAGTGGTTGATTGTCCTGGTGAGCCTGTCCGCAGCGCCTTGTTGGCTCCTGCGCAGTGCGCCGCTGGTGCCGTTGAGCCGTTCGACGTATGTCTTTTCCGAGTCGTCGGGCCGGGCGGCGAACGCCCGGTTGAACAGGGCGACCTCGAAGTCCACCTGGAGTTCGTCACACAACCGGGCCAGCGTCCAGGCACCGAGGGTGGCTGCCGCCATCCCCCACGGCGCCTTGATCCCTCCGGGCAGTGGCCGCGGCTGGAGCATGCTTGCCGATCCATCGACCAAAAGGCTCACCGCATACGCCCGACGCGTCGGCAGCGATCTCCGTTCAAACATACGCTCGTACAACCCGCCTCCGAGGAACAACGCGGCATACGGTGAGAGGTCGCCTGCGTCGTACCCAGAGCGAAGGCCGCGTCGCTGATTGGCGATGAACAGTGGGTACAGCTCGCCTGAGATGTGTCGCTGGGCGACGGCCCATTTCTTTGCTGCTTCATCTAGAGCCTGGCGCCCTTGGTCGGCGAACTTGGCGAACCGGAACGGCATCGGACTCAGGATGATCTTTCCTCCCTGGCCTGTGGGCAGGTAGACATCGGGGGCCTCCGACACCCGAAGAATCTGATCGGTAGCCGGATCGCCGGCCTGTTCGGTCTCTCCCTTTCGTCCCTGTTCTGCTTCGACCTTCTGGGCTGCCTGTCTCGTCTCGTCGTACGACTCGGCATCCTTGAGGATCGGGCTCACCATGCGAACCGCATCTACACCGTCGTTGATGTTCTCCTGGTCGTCTTCCTCGCGGGCCTCCTTCGAGGTCTTGGTCTCGGTGGCAGTGGCCTCGGTCAACAGCCCTTGGCTGCGCGCAACTGCCAGCAGACCGAGGGCGACGCTGGCTGTTTCCCAGGGTCCGTCGGCGGTGCGGGCCTCATCTATGAGGCCTCCAGCTTCCTCCAGGGCCAGGGCGACGACGGGATCGGCTCCTTGCTGGGTTTCCTCGATCGTCTGGTAGTCGCCGACCGCCAGGAAGCAGGACAGTGCGAATTGCCCCATCGGCCTGGCACGTCCGATTGCGGCCGGAACCGCGGCGCGGTAGAGATCCCGCAGGACCGAACGTGCCCCCGGGTAGATGTCGAGGTATTGGGCCTCCTGGCGGGCATCTTCGATCGACAGGAACATGGCCTCAGCGGCTGGTCCGCCTGCGCGGTCGAGGGCGTCGAGGAGTGCCACAGGTTCTTCCGGAAGAGGTTCGTCGCGGTCGGGGAACCATTCTTCGGGGAGGGGCCGCTCCTCATCGAAGTCGGTGACGACCATATGGACGGCCTCATGTAGGGCCGATGCCAGCGCGACCTCTGCAGGTGTCACCGGGGCGCTGCGGGCG
Source organism: uncultured Kiloniellaceae bacterium (assembly GCA_964194935.1). Classification (GTDB taxonomy): domain Bacteria; phylum Actinomycetota; class Acidimicrobiia; order Spongiisociales; family UBA11373; genus JACZWZ01. The sequence goes on along the minus strand of CAXMOL010000129.1, from coordinate 989 downwards.
TACGCCGCTTGGAAGACTCCCGGGTCGAGGACTATCTCGCCTCCGCCAGCTGACGCATGAGAACCAAGCCTCACCCTGAGCCCGTCGTCCTCCGCCAGGGAGCGAGCAAATCGGGTCACAGCAGGGGCAACCCGCTGGTAGCGGGCGACGACCGATTCGATCGCCCGCTCTTCGGGCGGAAGAATCTCGCTGAGGAATGCTTCTTCGCGACTACGCACAGCCGGTCATTGTCGCATCTCGACGGACTCTGCCGTTGTCGGAACGTCCCGCTACACTCCTCGCACTCTGAGCCGGGGTCCATCCCGGCTTGGTTCCCAATAGGGAGGGAAATCCAAGAATATGAAAAAGACTATGAAACTGCGCCATCTCGGCGTACTCGTTCTCGTGTTTGCCCTTGTCGCCGTCGCCTGTGGTGATGACGATGCGGCAACGACGACAGGCGCTACCACGGCGGCTACGACAGCCGACGTGTTTACGCCCGGCGCGCTCGGCGCGGTTGATATCGCTTCTGGCGATGCGGTCGAGATCCGTGCACTCCAGGCGATCTCAGCCGAACTGGCGTTCCTTGGTGAAGACCAGGTTCGCGGCATCGAGCTGGCGATCGAGGACTACGGAGACATCAATGGCCACACGGTAAACTTGGGAACTGTTGAGGACGACCTCTGCTCCGCCGAAGGCGGACAGGCGGGCGGTCAGGCGATCATCGCCCAGGAGGGCGTGCTCGGCGTCATCGGGACGACCTGTTCGGGTGCTGCGTCGGCAGCATCACCGCTCCTGTCGGCAGCGGGCTTGGTGCTCATTTCGGGCTCCAATACCTCGCCGTCGCTGTCGTCGGACCTCGAGGGGACCGCTGGGGAGAACTACTACCCCGGCTACTACCGGACCGCTCACAACGACCTGTTCCAGGGTGCGACCGTGGCGCGTTTTGCTTTCGAGGAGCTCGGCTTTACCAAGGCTGCAGCAGTCCACGATGGTGATGCGTATACCGA
>CAXMOL010000128.1:0-8464 GCA_964194935.1 uncultured Kiloniellaceae bacterium | reverse complement strand
ATGCCGCTGCCGTCGAGAGCGGCGGCCAGTTCTGCCGGTGTGCCGTCGAGAATCGGAAAGGTTCCGTAGTGGATGGGCACGACTGCCGACACCCCGAGCATTCGGGCTGCAACAGCGGCGTGGTCCGGCCCCATGGTGTAGTGCCCCCCGATGGGCAGCAGGGCGACGTCGGGCGACCACAGCTCACCTATGAGCTGCATATCACCGAACACGGTTGTGTCGCCTGCGTGATAGACGGTCGGGCCGTCCGCTACCGCCAGAATCCATCCGGCGGCCTCGCCGCCCGGAATGATGCCCTCATCGCCCGATATCCCGCTTGAGTGGACCGCATCTACGAGCGTTGCGGTGACTCCGCCCGGACCGGTGACTGAGCCGCCCTTGTTGGAGCCGACGACGTTGGCGACACCTTGGCTCTCCAGGAAGACTGAGATCTCGTGGATCGCAAACACCTGTGGTGAGTGAGCGGCAGACAGGACCATCGTGTCGCCGATGTGATCGAAGTGCCCGTGGGTGATGAACACGCCATCTACCCGGTCCTGGCTGTGCTCGGCCTCGGGGCATGCCGGATTGCCCTCGAGCCAGGGATCGATGAGAAGGACCGTCCCGTCGGTGAGCCGAAGCCGAACAGATGCATGACCGAGCCAGGTGAGTTCGACACCGTGCAGATTCATGGGGCTCCTTTTGGGGTCGCCCCGAGTCTATGGGAGCATCGGAAGGCGGGGCGTGCTATCCATTGGACAACACGAACAGGAGTTCCGGTTCATGCGGGATAAAGCAGACATCGTCATCGTGGGCGCCGGGATCATGGGTCTGTCGATTGCCCATCAGATCAGCCGCCGCGACAACAGCAGCATCGTGATACTCGACAAGGCTCCAAATGTCGGAGAGGGATCGACCGGTGCGTCGTGTGCGATTCTGCGGCAGCGCTACACCCACCCGGAATCGGTGGCAGCAGCGCGTGATGGCCTGAAAGCACACCGCAATTGGAGCGCATACACCGGTCTCGCCGAACCCCGCGCCCAATTCCACCACACCGGGGTGTTGTGGATGATGGGTGAGGACCATGCCGGCCTGGCCCCGGTATACGACATGATGAGCGGACTCGGAGTGGGCGTCGAAATCATCGACGGGGCGACAGTCAAGGAGCGTTTCCCGGCGCTGAGCACGTGCAACATTCCGTTCGATCTGACCGGCGAGGTCGCACACGAGTGTGATGAGCACGATGCTTTCTTCTTCGAGACCGAGAGTGGGTATATCGACCCGGTGAGTTCGTGTCAGGATCTGCTGGAGGCGGTTCGCGGCAAGGGAGTCGACGTGCGCTTCTCCACCGAGGTCACCGCCATTCGCACCAGTGGTGGCGCAGTCGTTGGTGTCGACTTGGGTGACGGGACCGCGATCGATGCTCCGGTGGTCGTTAATGCCGCCGGTCCGTGGGCTTCACGGCTCGCCGCCACCGCCGGTTTCGACTATTCCCCTTGGACCATCCATCCGATCCGAGCACAGGTCATCTATCGGGAGTGGCCCGGTGACGAAGTGCCCGGTCCCCTCCCGATTGTCGGGGATGCTGCCGGTGGCATCTACTTTCGCCCGGAAGCGAGCGGCCAGCAGATCCTGGTCGGTTCGATCCTGGAGGAGGACGAGCAAGAGGTGGTGAGCGATCCGGACATCTTCAACGGGAGCATTGATGCTGCATTCCGCGACGTGAAGGTCCATGCGCTCCATCATCGGATTCCGAGCTTGCCCTATCGGGGTCAGATTGGCGGGATAGCCGGGATGTACATGCTGAACGTGGACGATGTGCACTCCGTTCTCGGCAAGACCGACCTGGACGGTTTCATTGTTGCCAACGGCTTTAGCGGCCACGGCTTCAAGGAGTCTCCTGCGGTGGGGTCGATGATCGCCCGCATGCTGATCGGCGCAGAGCCTGATGAGTGGGATACCGATTCTCCGATCGAGTTTTTCTCGATCGCCCGGGAACCGATCGAGGTGGCCGCCAAGGCTGTGCTTGCGTAGCAAGAACGTCTTCGGTCTTCAGTCTTCGGTCATCAGCCCAGATCGCGCGGGATTGGATTGGCTGAGGACTGACGGCCGATGACCGACGACGTTCTTACTTATCCAATCCCCAAGAACCTGAGGAAGGCTTCCTGATTCGGTTCGCGGCCGAGGAAGTCACGTAACAAGGCCGTGGGATCCTTGGAGCCTCCGGGGGCGAGAACCTTGGTCCGATAGTCCATTCCGACCTTCGGGCTGAGCACGCCCTCCTTCTCGAATCTGCTGAACATGTCATCGCCGAAGACCTTGGACCACATGTAGCCGTAGTACCCGGCGTCATATCCGAATAGGTGACCGAACCCAGCCGGATAGAACGTGTCCTCGTGGAAGGGGAACTGCGCGAGTTCGGTCGTCTCTCGATCGATTGCCCTGAGGTTCTTCTCCTCGCCCGGGCCGTGGTACGCCATGTCGAGCTTGCCGAAACTGACCTGACGCAGATTGGCGAGACCCACATGGAGGTCACGAGCGGCGACGAGCTGAGTCACGATTTCGTCGGGGATGGCTTCGCCGGTTTCGTGGTGGCGGGCAAACCGGGAGAGCACCTCTGCGTTCCAGCACCAATGCTCCATGATCTGCGATGGGGCTTCGACGAAATCCCACTCCGTATTGAACCCGCTGAACCGTACCAACTCGGTATGGCCCAGGCTGTTGTGAAGCACGTGCCCGAATTCATGGAAAAGTGTCACGACCTCGTCGTGTCTGAGCAGGGATGGGGTCTCACCGACCGGCTTGGTGAAGTTGGCCACGATGGAGGTAACCGGGAGCACGTAGCCGTCGGGTGCCTGATGGCCGGGGACCAGGTCGAAAGCGGCGGCGTGACCGAACTTCCCCTCGCGCGGGAAGAGGTCCATATAGAAAGTGGCGAGCTGGTCGCCGCTGGCGGCATCGTGGAGTTCGTAGGCGATCACGTCGGGGTGCCAAGCCTCAGTGGCATCGATCCGGATGTAGGCCAGCCCGAAGACCTCTGCGGTGATTGCGAACATCCCGTTGAGCACCTGCTGGAGCGGAAAGTACGCGGCCACTTCGGAGGGGTCGATGCCAAACCGATCGCGCTTGATGTTGGTGTGCAGGTACCGGTGGTCCCAGGGATTCACCGTTTCGCCATCCTCCAGGGCGGATGCGAGATCGGCGACTTCTCTCTGCGCCTTCTCAGTGAGGCCCGGCACGATTCCGGCGTACATCGCTTCGACGGCCTCGGGACCGCCTGCCATCTTTACTTCCATGGCGTAATCCGCCCAGGAAGGCAAGCCGAAGATCTCGGCTATGCGATGACGGAGACGAACCGCCTCTTCCAGGATCGGTTCGTTCTCGTCGACGGCCTTGTTGTAGAAGATGAACTGCAATTGGCGCCGTAGAACCCTGTCGGTCGCCATGTCCATGAAGGGGTAGTAGTCCGGGTAGTCGATGGTGACCCGAAGGGTTCCTTCGGTTTCTCCTGCCGACAGGCCGCTGATGTAATCCTCCGGCAAACCAGCCAGTTGGTCGCGGGTGAGATCCAGGTTGCCGCGGGCCTCATCGATGTTGCGGTTGAAGGCCACTCCCAGCTCGACCAAGCGGGTGCGGTGCTGCTGGACCTCATCGCGTTCTTGCTCGCTGAGGCTGTGCCCGGCGCGGCGCAGATCACGCTGCGTGAATTCAACGTACCGAGCCCGTTCGCCAGATAGCCCGGCAACCTCTTCAGTGGCGGCATAGGACTCGATGGCTTCGTACAGATCCCGCCGGAACACGAGATCGGATGTCCACTTGGAGATCTTCTCCTCGGCCTCTTGGGCTGCGTCGCGAACGTTGCGGTCTGGATGGACCCGCGCCATGAATGGACCGATGCCGTTGGCCCGAGTGACCAAGTCATCGAGGGCGTCCAGCGGCGCCATCGTGGTTCCCCACGTACGGGGTTCGGCTGCGGCGAGAACGGCGGAAACCAGTTTCTCACCGCTGGCGATTGCGTCGTCCACTGCGGCACGGACTGACTCAGTGGTGACTGTCGTGTAGTCGTAATGCACGGTTGGGGAGGGTAATCGGCAGCCAGTAGCCAGTAGCCAGTAATCAGAGAGAAACCACTCTCCCCTTGGGGGGAGTCAATCGGCGGAGCCGATTGGTGGGGGGGGCCGCTGTCCCCCCTTGAGCGTCGGGTTGCGTGATAGGACCGACGGTTCTGTTCTGAACACTCTCCCCTTTGGGGGGAGTCAGCGTACGGAACAGCGCCGCCGCTTTGGGCGGCTCCTTCATGCGGAGGCGGCTCGAGGCCGAACAGGACTCGAACGCTGTAGCTAGATACGAAGCGAGCTGGTGGGGGGCGCCTTGGTCTTCGTCTCTATCAGGCCAACACGTCTTGTATGTCGTAACGGTCTGTCACCAGGTGGTTGCGCCAGATTGTGTAGCCACTCGATCGTGAGTCTTGTGGGTCAGTTCGCCGAGTCGGTGTACGTCCGATCCGCAGCGCGATTGCTGCGACTTGGTGAGTCCCCCCACCAAACTCCTGCGGAGTTTGACTCCCCCCAGAGGGGAGAGTGATCCAATCAATCGTCGGGCACTAAACGCAACAGATCACCCTTGAGGGGGGAGTGGTCTTCTTTGCTGGCTGCTGGCTATCCGTTCTGCTGCCCGATGGCGTACATGAACCCGTCACGGGTACCGAGGTAGATCATCCCGTTCCATACCGCCGGAGTGGCTTCGATGTTGCCGTTGCCGACCTTGAACGTCCATTGCAGAATCGGGTTGCGCTCATCGCCGCCGATAAAGAAGTCTCTGACCAGCCCGGTGTTGCCGGCCACGATGAGGTGACCGTCGACGATCGCCGGAGAAGACCAAGATCCCTCTCCTACTTGATACACCCACACCTCTTCGCCGGTTTCTCGGTCGACAGCTACCAGGTTGCCCTTGTTGGTGACGGCGTACAGGACCTCTTGGCCGAGCGCGGGCGTCGACCACAGCCCACCTTTGACCGGCGAGGTGGTGAGTGAATACATCCCCCAAACGTATGGGTCTTCTTTGGAGGGATCGAGCTTGATGAGTTGGCCGAGTTCCTTGGCACGGTCGAGATAGCGCTCGTACTCGACCGATACGTAGAGCATCCCCTCCTCGTCGATGACGATCGAGGCATCGACGTCGTCACCAACCCAATAGTCGAAGACGATCGGAGCGTCACCACTCTCGATATTGGTTATGTCCAGGCCGAGCACCCGTCCGGCCGAGTTGGCGAAGTACACCGTGCCTTCGAAGATCGCCGACGTGTTTTCGACACTCACGGCGGGGTAGCCCGGCCCGATGTCGTTCAGCAACTGCTCGGTCCAGGTCTCCATCTTGAACTTGAGGTCGGGGTCGAGCGTGACCAGGCCAAGATCGTCGTAGTCCCGGTTGAGCTTGAAGATGTAGTAGATCCCGTTTTCGGCGCCCTCAAACATGATGTCGTTGACGATGCGGGGACTGGCATCCCAGTCGTCATTCCACCGGCCTTCGATCGCAAGGTCGGCTTCGGTCTCCCAGATCACCACCGGCTCGGTACGGTCGAGCGCAACGGCCCGCAGCTTGTTGTCGCGGCTCCCGAAGTAGACGAGCGGGTAGCCGTCGGGATCGATTGTCGGTGTCCCCTTGATGATGTCTCCGGTGAGAATGGGAGACCGGGTCGGCTGGCCAGATTCGGCGTCGAGGAAGTGCAGTCGGCGGTCATATGCCCCGAAGATCATCTCGGTGATGCCGTCGGGCCGTTCCCAGATGACCGGTTGCCCTGTCCATCCGTTCCCGCACCATGTGGAGGTAACCCCTAGGTCGGTGGAGGCCGAGCACATAGGGGAGTCGGGGTAACTCCATTTGATTTCCGGTGTTGTTGGGATGGGCCCGGTGCCGTAATAGGTATTGGTCGGGTTGCCGCGAAAGGTGAGCAGACCTTCAACGGCATCGCCCCACGGCTCGCCGACGGTTCTCCGATCCACCCAGGCGTGAAGCGGGGTATCCGGGAGTGTCGTTGACACCGTGGTGCTCGGCTCGATGACGGTCGTCGAGATACGCGTGGTTCCGGTGGTGCCTGTTATCTCGGTGTCGGCGACTGCCGGGGTCGAGTCGACCGCGAGCGTCTCAACTGGAGCGCCATTGCCGGGAGAGAAGAGCCAGAACAACACGACGCTCATCGTCACCAGCGCGACGGCGAGCGAGGTGCCGACGAGCAGCGGCCGGTTCGGATCAGCAGGCATTGGCAGTGGAGTCTATGGCTGGTCGAGTGCAAGGTGACTTCATCGGGGTGCGACAATCATTCGATGAATCGTCGCCGAGCATGGAATATCGTCACCGGCCTGTCCGGTCGGCTTCGTGAGTCGGGTCTATCGATCAATGCGGCAGCGGTTGCCTACAACACCTTTCTTGCCCTGGTTCCGCTGGCGTTTGCCATGCTCGGCGTGGCGGCGGCGATTGGCCAGAGCGATACAGCGGTGCGGCGCATCGAATCGACTCTCGATCCAATTGTCCCGGAGACGGTGAAGGCGTTCGTCTCGGATCTCCTGGTTGACGCCGCCCAGCGGGTCGGAGGAGGATCGGAGTGGCTGGTGATCGGCTCCGTGACACTCGCGATCGTCTTCGGATCACGAGCCGTGGTCGCTCTACAGAAGGCGCTGGCGTCGGTGGAGGATCGCACCGAGCGGCGTCCCGCGTTGCAGATGCGGCTTGTGGCCGTCGGGCTGACCGCCGCAGGCGGCGTCGCTCTCATACTCACGTCTTTTCTGTTGGTTACCGGTCGGCGCCTGGTGGAGTTCTTGGCCGAGCTGGTGGGGATTGACCTGATCCTCGACCTGTGGACATGGTTGAGGATCCCGATGGCTGGGGCCGGTCTGTATGTCTTTCTCATCGCTTTGTATCGCTTAGGGCCCCCGGAGCCTCTGCCGCGGTCGTGGTTGGCTGCGCTGGTCGCGACCACCGGAGCGGTGTTGGGGAGTGTCGGCTTCGGGTTCTACCTCGGATTGGCGCCGGAACTCGGTGCCACCTTCGGGGTGCTCGGCGCCGTAGCAGTTGCCCTCGTTTGGCTCTACGTAGGGGCGTTGGCGATCCTGTTCGGAGCCGTCGTAGTCGCTTATCTGAGCCGCGCCGAGGAAGCCGTCGGCGGGGACCCGACTGCTCAGTAATGTGACCGTTGTTGACCGATTCAAACTCGAACGATGCTGATCTTCCGGATGGGATAGCCGGGTCGCAGCCGGTTCACATCACGACCGGTCTGCGTCTGCTGGCCAGGACGATCCGTGGCTACCGCCGCGAGTTGTTCTTCTCGATCGCCGGGGCCCTGTTGTGGATGGCGATGCTGGTGCTGGTCCCGTACCTCGTCGGGCGGGCCGTCGACGACGCGATCGTGGCTGGCAATACCGATCGAATCGCTCCCGCAGTGGTTGGGCTCGTGGTCGCCGGATTGTTCTTGGGCCTCGGGATCGGAATCCGTCGCTATTTCAGCTTCAGGGTTTCCTACCGGGCAGAGGCAGATCTGCGCAACAGGATGTTCGAGCACATCCAGCGCATGGCCTTTTCGTTTCATGACGTAACCAGCACCGGGGACCTCATGGCGAGGGCGTCGAGCGATCTGGGCCAGGTGCGCCTCATCTTTGCGATGACCCCTATCACCGTTGCCAACCTGGCGATGTTCCTGACGGTGGTAGCGGTCTTGATAGCTATAGATCCGGTGCTGGGAGCGGTCACATCTCTCACCGTGCCGACGATCCTGTTTACAGCTCGAGCGTATGCGATTCGAGTGATCCGACTCTCGTTCGAGGTGCAGCAGCGACTGGCTGATCTGAGCCGCGTCGTCGAGGAGTCGATTGGTGGCATCCAGGTGGCCAAGTCGTACGGGCAAGAGTGGCAGGAGCAGGAGAAGCTCGATCGCAGCGCTCGTCGCATCTACGACAAAGCGATCAAGCTTGCCGGTATCCGGTCACAGTTCGCACCGATGTTCGAAGTCATCCCATCGGTGGCGACGGTCGCGGTGTTGTGGCTCGGCGGTGTGCGGGTCGTCGGCGGTCAGCTATCTCTCGGCGAGTTCGTCGCTTTTACCCAGTACCTCGCCCTACTCAACTTCCCGCTGCGCATTACCGGCTGGTTCTTTGCCCAACTGCCCCGCGCCGCCGCCGCTTCCACTCGAATCGAAGACCTGCTCAGCAAGGCCCCGGCAATCGCCGACCCCGCCAAGCCGGTGGTGATGAACCCCGGGCGCGGCGAGGTTCGTTTTCGCGATGTGACCTTTGGGTATGCCGACTTGCAGCCGGTGTTGCGGAGGTTCGATCTAGTCGTGCCGGGGGGCACCTCGGTGGCGCTGGTGGGTGCCACCGGCGCCGGCAAGACGACGATCGCCCATTTGGTGCCTCGTTTTCGTGACGTGGACGAGGGAGTGATCACCGTCGACGGTTCTGATGTGCGCACGGTGCGTCTTGAAGAGCTGCGCCGC
>CAXMOL010000127.1:0-23203 GCA_964194935.1 uncultured Kiloniellaceae bacterium | reverse complement strand
GAATCTAGTTTGCTAAGGAAAGCCCTTCGGGGCCTACCGACCCAACTGGTATTAGGCCAGCGATGGGGTGACGTGGAAGGCTAAACAAACCCGGGCGTTGGTTGACCCGGGGTAAGCGTGTAGAGCGAGGTCTAGGCAAATCCGGACCTCATAAAGCTTGAGGCGTGATACCGACCCGCTATTAGGGGAAGTTGTTGAAGCCATGCCACCGAGAAAAACCTCTAGCTAGTGTGCGGGGTACCCGTACCCCAAACCGACACAGGTGGACAGGTTGAGAATACCAAGGCGAGCGAGAGAACCGTGGTTAAGGAACTCGGCAAATTGGCCCCGTAACTTAGGGATAAGGGGCGCCCCGGTAAGGTAAAAGGACTTTTCGTCCTTGAGCCTGAGGGGGCCGCAGTGACTAGGCCCAAGCGACTGTTTACTAAAAACACAGCAGCGTGCTAAGTCGTAAGACGACGTATACGCTGTGACGCCTGCCCGGTGCCGGAAGGTTAAGAGGAACGGTTAGCACTTCGGTGCGAAGCTGTGAATCAAAGCCCCGGTAAACGGCGGCGGTAACTATAACCGTCCTAAGGTAGCGAAATTCCTTGTCGGGTAAGTTCCGACCTGCACGAATGGCGTAACGACTTGGGCGCTGTCTCAACCACGGACTCGGCGAAATTGCAGTGTGAGTAAAGATGCTCACTACCTGCGACAGGACGGAAAGACCCCGGGACCTTTACTGCAGCTTGACATTGGAGTTTGATTTGTTATGTGTAGGATAGGTGGGAGGCTTTGAAGCGGAGGCGCTAGCTTTCGTGGAGCCACACTTGAAATACCACCCTTATCAAATTGGGCTTCTAACCTCGATCCGTTATCCGGATTAGGAACAGTGTCTGGCGGGCAGTTTCACTGGGGTGGTGGCCTCCAAAAATGTAACGGAGGCGCCCAAAGGTTCCCTCAGTCCGGTTGGCAATCGGACGTTGAGTGCAAGGGCATAAGGGAGCTTGACTGCGAGACTTACAAGTCGAGCAGATGCGAAAGCAGGGCCTAGTGATCCCATGGCGGCATGTGGAAGCGCCATGGCTCATCGGCTAAAAGGTACCCCGGGGATAACAGGCTTATCTTGCCCAAGAGTCCATATCGACGGCAAGGGTTGGCACCTCGATGTCGGCTCGTCGCATCCTGGGGCTGGAGCAGGTCCCAAGGGTCGGGCTGTTCGCCCGTTAAAGCGGCACGCGAGCTGGGTTTAGAACGTCGTGAGACAGTTCGGTCCCTATCCGTCGCAGGCGCAGGAGGTTTGAGAGGAGCTGTCCCTAGTACGAGAGGACCGGGATGGACGTACCTCTGGTGTGCCAGTTGTCTTGCCAAGGGCACGGCTGGTTAGCTACGTACGGAACGGATAAGCGCTGAAGGCATCTAAGTGCGAAGCCGGCCTCAAGATGAGACCTCCCACCGATTTATCGGTTAAGACCCCTGGTAGAACACCAGGTTGATAGGCCGGAGGTGTAAGCGCAGTAATGCGTTCAGCCGACCGGTACTAATCGGTCGAGGGCTTGAGTCGAAGACACGATTGCTTGTGCTCGCTATGGAGTGCTCAGGGTGCTGAGCACACACCGGTTTCCGGTGGTGATAGCGGCGGGGACCCACCCGTTCCCATTCCGAACACGGAAGTTAAGCCCGCCAGCGCTGATGGTACTTGGGGCGTAGGCTCCTGGGAGAGTAAGTCGTCGCCGGATTTTTTGTAGAAGGGGCCGTCCTATTGGACGGCCCCTTCTCATTTGCCGCTCTCATGGGAAGGCGGGCGAGTCGATCGCAAATGCAGGTGCAGTCGGATGCGCCAGTACCATCGGCTGATGCCCGATGACAAGCGCCGTTCCACACCCCGCCGCCCTCAGAAGGGGGGGCGCAAGCAATATGGAAGGAACTCCGGCAAGGGCCGTACGACTGCGAGCGATCGGGCGGACCGCGAGGCACGGGCGCGCGGCGGTGATCGCGTTGTCGAAGAACGGCCCCGAAAGCCATGGTCGCCCCAAAGCGGCCAGCTACCGAAGTGGATCAGCGACCAGCTGGCGCGAGTCACTCCGAAGGCCAAGCTGGCTGCCACCACAGAGCATCTGATGGCGGCCGCCACATTCTTTTCCACTGGGAAGTACGGCAAGTCTCTGTCCGAGGCGCAACAGGCCAAGGAACTATCACCCCGGGATGCCACGATTCGAGAGATCCTGGCACTGTCGGCCTACCGGCTGGGGCGTTGGGACGTGGCCTTGGCCGAGTTGCGGACCTTTCGCCGCTTTACCGGGGAGAACACGCACATGCCAGTCGAGATGGATGTCCTTCGGGCGCTCGATCGTCCCAAGGATGTTGAGGAGGTATGGCGCGCCTTCTCCAAGATGGATCCCGGAATGCGGGAGACCCGCAATGAGGCGAAAGTCGTGTTCGGATCATTCCTTCTCGATCGCGGCAACGCCAGGAAGGCCTGGGAAGTCACCAATCCCAAGAAGATGAAGGCAGAGCCCGAGGAGTCAGAGCTGCGCACCTGGTACGTCGCAGCCAAAGCGGCACATGAACTTGGAGACACGCAGACCGCGCGTCAGTTGCTGGAGGCGATCGAGCGGGTGGACATCGCCTTCCCCGGCCTCGACGAACTCGGTCGCACGCTGAGGAATGATTAGGAGTACTCAGTACGGGCTACTGGTTACCGGCTACTTCGTCAGCCCTAGCCATCGCTCGATTCCGGCGGCCTGCATCGGCCAGTAGCTATTGCGGTCATACCGATCGATCAGTGCCTCGTCGTATCCCTGAGCCCGGTAGTCATCGAGCACCCAGCGCCGAAGTTTCTCGGGGATGTTGTCGTCGGGGGTTACATCTTCGACCCAGCGAACCCACTCCCACAGGCGTTCCTCTGCCAGGGCCAGTGTCACTTGTGGGCGCGGATCTGCACCGAAGTGTGCGAAACCAAGGAAGGCGGGCTCCCGGGCAGCCATGCGCCTCAATTGATGGGTGATCAGGTCGGGATCGAAATCCGGCGGGGGAGTGTTGGGTTGGACCATGTGACCATGCGGAAAGGCGATTCCGACCGAATCGCCGACGAAGCAGGCCCCTGTCGTCTGCTCGAAGAAGACGATGTGATGCTTTGCATGACCGGGGGTGTACATCACCTCGACGGCCCGGCCGTTGCCAAGAGGGATGGTGCTTCCCTCGTCGAGTATCAACAGCCTGTCCTGCGTCAGCGGCTCCATGGGACCCCACAGGTCGAGCATCCCCCGCTCTGAATAGATGCGGGTCGCCGAGTCCCAGAGTCGCTCGGGAGCAATCAGATGGGGGGCACCGGCCGCGTGGACCCCGATGCTGGCGTTGGGAAAACGCTGGGCGAGGTGACCTGCACCACCAGCGTGGTCGAGATGGATGTGCGTGACCGCCATTACCGCCAGATCGTCGATGCCGAGGTGGTCGAGCGCTTCGTAGAGATGTCCGATGCTGCGTGAGGGCCCGCATTCGATGAGCGTCCGATTGGGTGTGTCGAATAAGTAGCAGGCGAGACGTTCGGCCTCATCGTGCATGAATGCATCGATCAGGTACAGATCGTGGCCAAGATCCGTTATCGAGACGTCAGGCATGGGTTCGACGCTAGCGCCAGCTCCAACCCGATTGCGTCGTACCCCAGGCATACCTTGAACAGTGCGGCATCCAGAAAGGAATGCCGTATGGATCTCAATCTCGTTGTTCTTGCCGGGCGCCTGGCGGCGCCGCCGGAGATTCGCCAATTCGAGTCCGGGGCACGCCTGGTCCGGTATCTCTTGACTGCACGATCGGATCACCCGCGGCGTCGGGTGGACGTCATTCCCGTGACTTTGTGGGACCCGTCAGACGAACTTGTGGACTCCGAACCCGAGCCGGGATGCAGGTTGTGGGTCGCAGGATCGGTGCAGCGGCGCTTCTGGAGTGCCGAAGAGGGTCGGCGGAGCCGCCTCGAGATTGTCGCCGATCAGGTGTGTCCCCGAGAGAGCATCGATGCTCTAGCCTCCCGGCAGTGCGACGCGTAGCGATTTCTGCCGCATCTCGCCCCGGTGCCGACGCCGGGGCTGCAGTCGCTGACGGCGGCGGCAACGCGGTTGACGCCGCGATTGCGGCCACCGTGGCGTCAATCATCTCTGAACCGGGGATCATTGGCCCGGGGGCGGGTTGTTTTGTGACGGTGTGGCCCGAGTCCGGCGACCCGGTAGTGATCGATGGTTACGCCGCGATGCCCGGGCTGGGTGCCAGCCGACGCCCCAGCCAATTCGGGGATCGGGTCCATATGGATTACGGCGGGGGTATGGACACTTTGGTGGGTCCCAGATCGGTCGCGGTGCCGGGGGTCTGGGCGGGATTGGGACGCGCCGGAGAACGCTTTGCAGCCCTCCCATGGGCATCGTTGATGGAACCGGCTATTGCTCTGGCCGCAAACGGGTTCCCGCTCAGCGGGGTCAGCGAGTCGTATCTCGCGTACTCACACGATCCGATTTACGACCTACGACCGGATAGCTTTGCGGCGCTCCATCACCCGGATGGGTCACGGATGGCCGACGGCGATCCCATCAAGATCCCCGACCTCGCCGCCAGCCTGCGCACGATCGCTGATGAGGGTCCTGAGTCCTTCTACACCGGTTCGATCGGGCGTCGCCTTGTGGACGCAATGCAGGAGTGGGGCGGGAGCATCACAGCGCAGGACCTCGAGTCTTATCAAGCAATAGAACGCGAACCCATATCCATCGACGTCGATGGCTGGCGTATCGTCACCAATCCGGCGCCTGCGATCGGTGGAGCGGTGCTGGCGTCGATGGTTCTCCTGGCGCGAGCGGCGGGTTTCTCAGAGTGGTCCGAAGCCGGCGCCAAGAGGCTGGCAGAGGTGCAGCGATCCGTTCTCGCATATAGAGCATCCACCCTGGATGACGGATCCGATACCGCGGCGGCGGTGGCCCATCTCCTCGAACGCGCCCGTTTCGGAGACCACAAGGACCTTGCATCGTCACCGTCGACGGTCCATGTGTCGACGGTTGACACCGGAGGGCTCGCTTGCTCGATAACGACGTCGGCAGGCTACGGCTCAGGAGTGATGATCCCCGACAGCGGCCTGTGGCTGAACAACTCGCTGGGTGAGGTGGAATTGTTCCCCGCCGGCATGGAGAGGTTTGCCCCGGGCGACAGGCTGCCGTCCAACATGGCGCCCACGATTGCGGGGGGACCGACCGGCTCCGTCGTGGCCGTTGGTAGTCCCGGGGCGAGTCGGATCACGACTGCTCTGGCCCAGGTGTTGATGAACTACATCGCATTCGAGATGTCAGTTTCCGAGGCGGTTCAGCATCCTCGACTCCACGTTGAAGTCTTCAACGGGCAGCCCACCATTGCCTATGAACCGGGCATTCACGTCGCGGCCTTCGACGACCTCGTGTTGCGGAGGTTCCCCGATTTGTCGATGTACTTCGGGGGTGTCGGCCTTGCGATGTACGACCCCGATGCCGGTCTGTTCCAGGTCGCTGACCCCCGGCGTACAGGCGCGACCGCTGTAGGCGGTCTCTGATCGATGATCTCTGTTGCAGAGTTCCTCAGCCTGAGTCTCGATCCCGTTCGCTTGGCCCTCCTTGGAGCAGCGGCCGTGGGACCGGTGGATGTTGCCGTGGTGGCGACGAATCTCGACATAGACGAGCGCAAGGTCCTCAGGGAGTACGGCAAGTTGGCAGGATCCGGGTTGGTCGGCGGTGATCGCCGTCTCGATCTGGAAGCGCTGCGGGAGCTGGCGCGCTCGGTTCCGACGGACGCTCCGATCGACCCAACGATCGTCGACGGCCCGTGGACCGACGACGAGGCCATGGTGCTCTCGCGATTCTTCTCGGGTCGTCGGTTGACCAGTGTGCCGTCGAGCCGATCCAAGCGACTCCTGGTCCTTGAGCTGCTGGCTCTTGAGTTCGAGCCGGGACGGCGGTACCAGGAGCGCGAGGTCGACTTTGCTTTGCAGTTGTTCTTTGCCGACTACGCGACGCTGCGTAGATATCTGGTCGATGAGGGCTTTATGACTCGCGCCGATGGCGTCTACTGGCGCACCGGTGGTCGCATCTCAGGCTCGGTTGAGCTCGCCTAAGGTCCTCGACATGTGCAGAAGCATCGTTCGGCTGCGCGAAGGCAGCCAAATCCACGATCGAGATGGGATGGAAGCGGCAGCTCTCCAATATGTCCGCAAAGTGTCGGGCTTTCGGCAACCATCGCAGGCCAACCAGACCACCTTTGACGAGGCGGTGACAGCTGTCACAAACGCTACCGAGACCCTGATGGAGTCACTACTGCTGCGGAACTGACCTCGGTGGCAGTCTCTACCAGAGGATGAGGGTCGCTTCGAACCTTCGATCTTCCGTCGAGGAACGCCAAACCGGGAACCGAGGGGATGCTGGGGCAGTTGTTGAGGAGGGCGGTGTGCTTTGTGGCCGATCGACCGACGCCATTGGGTCCACCTCCCATATATGGTCCGACTCACAGAATTGAGGGAATCATGAGCGATCTTCCGAGCAACGAATCCGAGTGGAGCGACCGGCTGACGCCTGACCAGTTTCATGTGTTGCGCCAGGGCGGTACCGAGGCAGCGTTTACTGGCATCTATTGGGACGAAAAGGCGTCGGGTATGTATCGCTGCGCAGGCTGCGGCACAGAGCTCTTTGAGTCCACCACAAAATTCGACAGCGGATCGGGTTGGCCTTCGTTTACGAAGCCGATAGACGGTGCTATTGAGACCAAGGAGGACAGCAGCCTGGGGATGATGCGGACAGAGGTCACCTGCACTGCCTGCGGGGGCCACCTTGGTCACGTATTCCCAGACGGCCCCGGACCGGAGGGCCTGCGCTACTGCATCAACTCTGCGTCGCTCGACCTCGAGTCGGCTGAGTGAGCGATCTCCTCGTTGAATCCGACGGGCAACTCAGGTGTGCCTGGTCGAGCGGTGATCAGATGTACGAGTACCACGATGAAGAGTGGGGGAGGGGCACCACCGCCGACGGGCCTCTTTTCGAGAAGATTGTGCTCGAGGGGTTCCAGGCCGGACTCGCCTGGATCACCATTCTGCGCAAGCGGGAGAGGTTCCGCGAAGTCTTTGCGGGTTTCGATCCGGCGCTGGTAGCGGAGTTTGGCGAACCGGAAGTGCTGGATCTGCTTGACGATGCTGGGATCATCCGGCATCGCGGCAAGATCGACGCCGCTATCAACAACGCTGGCCGCGCCCTCGAGATGATCGAAGAGTTCGGTTCTATCGCTGCCTACGTGTGGCCACAGGCGCCGCGTGAGGCAACGCCCCGAAAGTCGTTTGAGGACATTCCGGCGTTGACCGACGAGTCGACTGCTCTGTCCAAGGATCTAAAGAAGCGGGGATGGAAGTTTGTCGGTCCGACCACCATGTACGCGTTTATGCAGGCCATGGGTCTCGTAAACGACCATCTTGAGGGCTGTTGGGCCCGGGATGCCTGTGAGGCCGAGCGGGTCCCGATCCTGGAGCGCTATTAACCGCTAGTGAGCGTCTCTTGTTCCTCGTGGGCGTGGTCGTGCTCGTCGCCCTCGGCCTCTTGGGCGGCAGCGACCTGACGATGGACGTCTTCCATGTCCACTTCCATGATCTGGGAGATCAGGTTGGCAAACACATCTTCAGGTAGGACACCGGGTTGGCTGTAAAGGACGACGTTCTCCCGGAAGACCATGAGGGTCGGGATCGACTTCACATCGAAGAAGCCGGCCAGCTCGGGCTGAGCCTCGGTGTCGACCTTGCCGAAGACGATGTCGTCGTGCTTATCGGAGGCTTCCTCGAAGGTCGGTCCGAAGATTCGACACGGCCCGCACCATTCGGCCCAGAAGTCAACGATCACGGTGTCGTTGTCGGTGATGGTTGCTTCGAAATTCTCTTTGGTCAGTTCGACGGTCGGCATGGATCTCTTTCGAATTAGGAGTCGGGTATGCAACGGTAAACGGTTCCTGTGCATTCCCGGCCAATTGCGCACCGAGGGTGTAGTTTCATCACTGTGACGAAAACAACACCGAGTACGACTACCTGCGAGTGGTGCGGGGGTGAGGTCTTTCAGCCGGCAACAGGGCGCCGTCGGTCGTATTGCCGTGATGCACACCGGCAGCGAGCCTACGAAGCCCGTCGCCAGGGCTGGCGGATCGGCCTGGGACCGGGAGAAGCCGTCGTGTCGCTGGGTGCGCTGGCTGAGCTCGGCGACCGCCTCACGGTCCTGGAAGCGGCAATCGAGGATGTGCGGCAGGATCTAGGTCTCGAACCGGGTCAAGAGGACTATGAGAGCGCCTTCCGGCATCTATATCAAGCAGCAGAGGGCCTTCGGGGGCATCGGTTGAGGGCGCGAGCGGTAGCTGGAGGCGGTTAGGGGTTCTTGTACCGCAGCCTGGGTAAGCGCCCATAATCCACGTTATGTAAAGTTAGTGCTAGCGACGATAGTCATGTGGACCTCCCCCGATCGGCATCGCATCTCCCTCCCCTGGCCTATCGGCTGGTATCCATCTGTAGATACTCGGAGATTCGGAGGAACTTGGGGGGCCGTTTGGTCGTCGGCGGCAGCAACTCCCAGGCGGCCTCCTCTGTAATGACCCGGGGTGATTCCAGGGGAATCTCCTCCCCTCTCACTCTCAGGCTGGCGATCCCGGCAGCGATGATGTTCTTGACCCAGTCCGAACCCGACCCGTACACCAGGATGAAGATGTAGCCGCCGTCGATGGGATGGGCGTCGAGAGGTGTCTGGAAGGTTCTTCCTGAGGCCCTCCCTACATGCGTCAGGACCGGGCTGACGCCTTTCTTGATCTGGCCAGGGTTGAACACGCGCTTGTTGATGTGGCCCCACCACTTTGGCATTGGCATCGAGACCTCCTGCTGTGCTGCTCCTAAGAGATTCGGCTCACTCCGCTTCGTGGCGGTGACGGACGCGGGCGTCGGCGAATTGAGCCCGTACTTTCCCGGCGGCCACTGCCATCACGATGGCGGTGACCGCATCCAACTCAGCTGCTGACAATCCCTGTTCTTTGGCGACCCCAAAGTAGGAGACCATTCACGGTTCGCATCCGAGTGCCATCGCGGCTGCGAGATGCAGCAGCAGCGTCGTCCGATCATCAAGGGTCTGATTGTGGCGAGCCGAGTCGTAGAACTCGGCGAATTTGTCCATCTGCTCCGACTTCACTTGCTCTCCTGTCAGGTTCCGTTCCCCTGGACGATTATCTCTTGGAGGCGGGCCAACGCTCCCATCAACGCCTCCGGTGAGTGGTTGAAGCTGGCGATGATTAGCTCATCCACTCCTGCTTTGGTGTAGGCGTCGATCTGGCTGCGAATCTGATCAGGAGTTCCGACCAGGCCACCCTTGTCCCCCATCGCCTCTCTGGCCGTGGCTCCGGCATTGGGGTCGTCGTGAACGACGAGAAACGAGTTTGCTGAGGCACTCACCTCAGCCGGATCTCGTCCGGCGTCGTCGCAATGTTTGGCCAACTTGGCGACCTTGCGAGCCATCGTCTCCGGGGTGCCCCACGCATTCCAGTGGGTGGCGTAGCGCGCCGCAGTGCGGATGGTCCGCCTCTCCCCTCCCCCGCCGATGAGCAGCGGCATCGGGCTCTGTAGGGGCTTGGGCTCGAGCGGGGCCTCGGACAGCTGGTAGAAGGTGCCGGGCAGTGAGCTGCGGGTCGCAGAGAAGAGGGATGTAATGACCGAGGCCGCCTCTTCGAGTCGATCGGAGAGTTCGGCCGGGCTCGGATACGCGATGCCGTATCGGGTGTGCTCGTTCTCTTGCCAGCCCGAGCCGAGCCCGAGAATGTGTCGACCTCCGGAGATGTGATCGATGGTGGCGGCCATCTTGGCGAGAACGGCCGGATGCCGGTAGGTGTTGCCGCTGACGAGCATCCCGAGGCTGACTCGGGGTACCAGGCCGGCCAGGGCTGCCAGGACCGTCCAGCCTTCGTGTACCGGATCCAGTTCAGGATCATGTCCTGGGTCCGGTTCGTTGCCGTACCCGGCGGCGGGCGGCATGAAATGATCGGGAATCCATACCCCGTCCCAGCCGGTCTCCTCTACGTGTCGACTCAGGCCGAGAATGTCGTCCCAGGAGTGGCCACTGCTTACCCATACGCTGTAACGCATGCGCCGACGCTACTGCTCGTCGGTTTTGAGTTCGTCGGTCGGTGATCTGATCTCTGCCTCGAATCCGAGGTTGGCGGCTCGTCGTACTGCGCCACGGCCAAAGCGTTCCCGAGCTCTATCTACCGCCTCATCGAGATCGTGCTGTCGGGTGTTCTCGGCGGAACCGGCACGGACCACCGCGTCCTCGGGGAGTCCGTCCAGAGCCAATTCCAGCTGAATATGCGGCGCCTTCTGCAGGAGCGATACGGAGATTCCGACCAGACTGACCTCGCGCCCCTCGCCGCGGTCGGCGACGAGAGCATCGGCGAGTGCCGCAGCCTGGTGGTAGATGGCGTCCGTTTCCGCGATCGGCCCGGGGAGCATCGCAGCCCGGGTGACCGCGGTCATGTCGTCGAATCGCACCCGCACGGTGATCCGGCGTCCGGCACGTGTCTTGCGACGGAGTCGGGTGCCGATCCGCTCGGACAGTGAGAGGAGTGTTCGATGACGCACCTCGACATCCGTGGCACGTCCGGCGCTCTGAGCTCCGACCGATCCCGCATTGGACGATCGCTCGACCGGGCGCGAATCCCGATTGTTGGCCAGGTGCCACAGGTGCGGGCCCCAGTGCTCGCCAAGCCAGCTGGCCAGCGTGTCAGGGCGAAAGGCCGCCAGCTCGCCGATGGTGTGGATTCCGTACCTGGCCAGTCGCTCCTCCCCCACCGGACCGACCCCCCAGAGATAGGTGACCGGCAGAGGATGCAGGAACTCGGTCTCCCGTCCGGCGGGAACCACTACTAGTCCATCGGGTTTGGCGACTCTGCTGGCGATCTTTGCGAGATGCTTGGTCGTAGCGGCTCCGACGGAGATCGGAAGACCAATCTCGGTGCGAACGGCCTCGCGGATCGAGGCCGCCATCGATGCGGGTGGCCCGAACAACCCAACCGACCCGGCCACATCGAGAAACGCCTCGTCGATCGAGATCGACTGAACGAGAGGCGTGTAGCGCTCGAAAACCTCCATAACTAGTTTGCTGCTCGCCACGTAATCCTCGAAAGAGGCGGGGACGATTCGAAGGTCTGGGCAGCGGCGGCGGGCTTCGGCCCCGCTCATCGCCGAGCGGACCCCGAACCTCCGGGCCTCGTAGGTGGCTGCCAGGATCACGCCCCCACCCACCGCTACCGGCAGACCGCGCAGGGTGGGGTCGTCGCGCACCGCCACCGACGCGTAGAACGCATCGAGATCGGCGTGAAGGATCGTTGCCTCGCCGCGCATGGCCTCCAGTATGCCGAATGGGTGTGACGGCGCTTGCTGATTCTTGGAGACCGCTAAGGCGCCGTTAAGGCTCTCTGCTGCAACCTCAGGTAAGGAATCGAGCACAGGAGAGCATCATGGACAAAAAGGGCGTGGTGGCAGCCGCCGCCGCACTGGTACTGGTGGTAGCCGGCGGGGCGAGTGCACTTTCTGTCGTATCCGGCGCCACAACCCCAACCGTCAGCGTGCCGACGACGAATCCCGAGCCGACCGTTGTGATCGAGTATGTCGACGAGGCAGGCAATCCGGTGCCCGAGCCCGGATCGCCTCCGTCGACCGAGGTCCGTAGCTACACGACCAGTGGTGGTGTGACCGTCATCGAATCAGATGTTGCACCGGCCGTCGTCTGGGTGGATGCTCCCGCGGCGAGCGGTCCCGCAGCCGTTCAGGCTTCCTTCGGCGAGGATCACGAGAAGTCCGGGAAGTCCGGGAAATCCGGGAAATCCGAAAAGGACGATGACTGACCGGCCGCGCCCGTCACCGGCGGGTACGGCAACGAAGCTCCTTGTAACCGGCGCCAGCGTTGCTGCAGGTCTTGGCGTCATCGGTCTCATCGACACCGGCGTCGCGGCGGCCGAGGCCGCACCGGTCGCTCCTGTGCCACAGACGATCGTGCGCCGGGTAGTGGTGGACGTCCCAGAGCCGGACATCGTGCTGCAGATGACGCTGGGTGGGTCTCGGGTTGTCGTGCACCAGGCACCGGCTCCGATAGTTCGAGTGCGTGCCGCTCCGACCGGCGGCGGCGCTCCAGCACCGGCGCAGTCGACGTCCGGCGGGAGTTGATCGGGTGGTGCTTGCGACCTCCTGCACCGAGCGGCGTATTGCTGCGATGGGATCAGCTGTCCACATTCGGATCATCGGCGGACCGGCAGCGCTCCCGGCACGGGCCGAGGAACTGCTGCGAGCCCTTGAGATGCGTTGGACGAGGTTCTCGGAATCGAGCGATCTGAGCCGGGCAAACGATGCTGCAGGAAGTGCGGTATCGGTCGCACCAGAAACTCTCACCTTGGTGGAGCGCCTGGTAGGGGCGTGGACGCTCACCGGAGGGCGTTTCGACCCGACGGTGGATCTGTCCCAGCTCGGGTACGACCGAACTTTCTTCGCCGGTCTCAGTCGTCCTGGCAAGATCGAGCCTCTCCCCGGTGACGGCTGTGACGGGATCATCGTCGATCGGGTGGCAGGCACGCTGTCGGTTCCTACCGGTGTTCGGCTCGATCCTGGGGGGTTGGGGAAAGGTTTGGCGGCCGATCTAGTAGCCGACGCGATGATCGATGGCGGCGCCGTCGGAGCTCTTATCAACGTGGGGGGCGACGTCAAGGTAATCGGCGATGGACCGGAGGACGGCGCGTGGCGGCTCGATATCGTCGAGCCGGCGATCAGCCCAATCCCGCTTCTCACAGTTCTTCTACCCGGTGGCACCGGACTTGCGACATCGACTCCGCTGCGACGCCGTTGGACCATCGGCGACACGAGTGTGCACCACTTGATCGACCCCGTCACCGGTCTGCCATACGAACGCATGGCTCAGCTGGTGTCGGTGATAGCGGCTGATGCCTGGTGGGCTGACGCCGCCACCAAGCAGATCGCAGGACTGGCGCCGGAGCAGGCCGCCGGAGTGCTTATCGAGGCCTCGGCTCTGATCGTTGACGCGAACGGGGACCATCACGCCGTGAACGGAATCGAGGCGTACGCGGTATGAGTGAGCAGATCTGGTGGTACACGGCTCGTTCGTCGGGAATCGTGGCGCTCGTTTTGGTGACGATGGCGGTGGTGTGGGGGCTGCTGTTTTCGACGCGATTGCTCCAGGGGCGGCCATCGCCGAAGTGGCTCCTGGCCCTGCATCGACACATCGGTGGTCTTTCAGTCATATTCACCGCAGTTCATGTGGCAGCGCTGGTGGCAGACAGCTACATCGAATTCGGTCCGAGCGAGATCCTGGTTCCGCTGGCGTCCACTTGGAAGCCGCAGCCGGTTGCGTGGGGCGTTGTTGCGATGTATCTACTGGCAGCGATTGAGTTGACTTCGCTCCTGCAAAAGCGTGTGCCGCGGCGTTTGTGGCGTTGGACCCACCTTTCGTCGTATGTCCTCTTCTGGATGGCGATTGTCCATGGGTTGACCGCGGGGACCGATGCTTCGACACCGGCGTACACGATTGGCTCGCGAGCCGCTGTTCTCCTGGTGGTGTTTCTTACCGTTTATCGAGTGCTTACCAAGCGCAAGGTCAGGAGAAAGGCCCGGTCGGACCGTTCATCACAAGCATCACAGCGCCCCCGGATCGTCGAGCGGGTTGCCGTGGACCACGAAGAAATCCGCGGTGGCGCCCTGGGAGATTCGACTGGCCGTGGGCTTCCCGAAGAGGTCGCAGCCGCGCCTCGCAGGGGCGGCTAACGCTTCCGGCGGCTCCAGACCGCCCTTGTACGACCTTCTTGGCGCCTTGGGTCAGGAGAGGAGCGTCGGGCTCGCTATCTCGAAGACCGCCTGCGCGTATTCAGCCAGCTTCTTGGCAGCGTCGGGGTCTCCGGCGAGGCTCGAATAGGGAATCTTGCTGCCCTGCCAGCCCTCGGTATTCCAAACTGCCCCGTGCGGGAGCGCATGGCTTAGGAGGGACTCATCGAAGGGCCACGGGTTCGAGTAGAAGTAGGCGTCGCCGGCCGGGTAGAAGCCGAGGTTGAGCTGTGCCGGAAGATCCTCCTGCTGACCGTTCTCGGTGTGGGACTCCATCTTCGTCCCGAGCCATTCGAAAGAGAGGTCGAAGCCATGAGGCCACATCTGCAGCGGGCTGACCGATGCTCCCAGCGAGTCGCGGTGGCTGTCGAACACCAAAGCCACGTTTGCGAGCACTTTGGCGAAAGTGACCGCATGTGTCTTGTCGTAGGTCCTCGGCTCGTCGTTGGTGAACTTGGCACGGTCGTAACCGCCGCCGAGTCCCAGTCCCGTCGCCACTTCGATGAGCTGATCTGCCATCTCGGTCCCGGTTGCACCTTGCGTCATATCGAATTCGAAGGACTCACCGTTTTGGGTCTCCAGGACTATGACGTGGCGCTCGAGATCCATCCGTCCCTTGAGCTGACCACCGGCGGGTAGTGGGATCGGTTCGGTCACCAGACCCCCTGGAGCCATCTTCAGGCTGGCATGCCACCACTTCGGATGGGCTGGGGTGTGGGTCCTGGCGAGGGCGCTCACTCCGTGGGCGTAGGCGTGCAACGTGGCTCGCGTCGGTTCCCAATCGTCCGCAAGCTCAGGAAGGAAGTCGGTGGCGGCCATGTCGGTCCTCTCAATGGTTCGACCCCACAACAGCAATGATGCGAGGTATCTTCCCTCACAACTCGGGAAGAATGACGCCCGGTTGACCGTTTCCGCCGTACGACGAAAGGATCGTAATGACGCCCGATGCTCTCAACGCAGGTCTGCTGACCCTCCGGTTGGTGCTGGGAATCGTCTTTGTCGCCCACGGTGTAAAGCACTTCATAAACCGCGAGAAGACGATGAACTGGACGGCTTCGATCGGTTTCAAGAGTCCGGGGCTGCAATGGGCGTTCATGACCTTCGCCGAGATCGCGATCGGGGTCGGGCTTGCAGCCGGCTTGCTGACTTCTTTTGCCGCGGCAGGGTTGGTATCGATGATGTTCGTCGCCTTCTGGACGGTGCACCGCGCTGCGGGCTTCTTCGTGTCGGCACGTCCCGACGAGGGGTATGAATACGTGTTGGTGCTGATTGCCGCAGCGGTGGCCGTCGCCGTCATTGGGCCGGGTGAGTGGTCCCTGGACGAGTCGCTGGACATTGCGGCATCGCTCGACGGAGGCGTCGGTGCGCTGATCGCAGCCGGAGGCCTGGGTGCGGCGGTGCTCCAGTTGGCCACGTTCTATCGGCCGTCGAGCAACTAGCAGCGAGCCCCTTTGGGCCGGCGGCAACTAGTTGAGTCTCGGGTCGTCCGGGAAGTTGCGGTATCGCCGAATGAGTCCGCTCTGGCGGCCGAAGATGCTCCGCCAGAGCTCGTCCGGTTCTGGTGTCAGCAGATCAGCCGGGGTGACGTCGGCCACGAACCAGGCGCCCTCGGCGATCTCCAGTTCGAGCTGGCCCTGTTCCCAACCGGCATAGCCGGCGAAGACCCTGACCGCATCGGCTGCGGGAGCCGCCTCCAAATCCAGCAGATTGATGGCGGAATCCGTGACGCCGATGACCAGCGCATGCTCTACACCGACCGGACCGCCGTGGAACACGACGGCGGGCTGCGCTGCGGCGTCGGTGAGAGTTGGCAGAACATCGCTGACCGGAATGTCTGTTGGTCGGTTTATGACTACCCCGGCCGCTCCATCGCTTGTTTCGTACAGATACACGACGGTGGCGTCGAAGTTGGGATCGAGCATTCCGGGCACAGCGATCAGGAGTTGGCCGGTATTCAGCGCAGCAGCACCTTTGCCTGGCCGACCCAATCGTCCCTCCGGATTCGACCGGGATTGTGGGAGAGCGGCATCACCTCTGCCAGTCGGTCGATATCCGCTTCAGTGAGAGCGGCAACCTCCTCGATCGTGGTGACACCGTGTGCAGCGAGGATGTCGGCAATCACCGGACCGATGCCGCGGATGGTGACAATCGGACGCGACGACCGACGCGGAGCAGGCGGAGGCGGAACAGGCGGAGCAGGCGGAGCAGGCGGAGCAGGCGTCGAATCAGCGATTCGGAGCCGCTGCTCCTTTTCCTGTAGGACGGTGCGTAGATGTTCGACCTGCGTCTCCAGTCGTCCGGTGGCCTGGCGAACCGATTCGGCGATGCTTTCTCGCCTGCGGCGATCCCATTCGGCGTAGGAAGAATCTTGAGCGATAGGAGTGATCTTCTCTGCTGCGGATTCGATGACTCCCTGGTGAGTGGCGCGCAACTCCTCGAGTTCTTCCTCGAGTTGGGCGACGGCAGTGACGGCGGCATCTCTCGCCGTCGCCATCTGAGCGATTCCGTCTTCGACCTCGGCGAGCCGACGGTCTCGCTCGACGATTTCCAGATGGAGGGGCTCCAGAGCCGAGATGCGCTCGGCGGCCGTGCGCTGTTCGGCCGACCGCGCCGCGTTGATGTCGGTCAGTTGGTGTTCCAGCTCTTGCCGAGCTGCCTCAGACGTCATGAGCCGGTCGATTGTTGCTTGATCGCGCGGATCGGGCACGGTCCGTGGTGTGGCCATCTCCTGAGCCAGCTGTTCGCGCAGCTCGTCGACCTCGTCCTGCAGGCGCTCGATGTGATCCTGCTCCGCTTGGATGGCAACGGTCGGTGTTTCGATCTCTGCTCGAAGAGCGGCGTTCTCATCGCGAACTGCGGTGAGTTCCAGGTGGACCCGCCCGAGCGCGGCTAGCTCCGCCTGGAGTTGCTCGGTGCGTTGAGCGACCGAGCTGAGCTGGTCGCGCTCCTTGATGACCGCGGACAGTCTTTGCTTCAGGCCCGGGATTCGCTCCTCGGATTCAGCGACCTCCAGACGGGACTGATCGAGGTCGCCCTCGAGGACCGCCACGCGCGTCAGCGCCTCGTCGTAGTCGGTGCGGAGGCGCTCCAAATCCCGATCGGCGGAGATGAGGCGAGAGCGCAGGTCGTCGAGGTCGGTCTCGAGCCTCCCGACGTCATGGTCCGCCTTGCCCAGATCGATCAGTGCTCGATCCAGGCGTTGTGCTGCCTTGGCGGCGGCCCAGGCCGCCTCGCGCTCTCCCAGCCGCAGCGTCGCCACCGACTGGCGCGCGTCTGAGAGGTCACCTTGAAGCCCGGTGGCGAGTCGTCGCGCCTTCTTGCGGCTTCGCCGAGCGCCGAACCAGAGGAGAGATGTCGAGAAGGTGAGGGCGCCGAGTGAGATCGTGGCGATGAGCATCGGCTCCATGCTCCGATTGTACGTTCTCAGTCATCGTCCCGCACCGCGGAGTAGCTTCGCAACATGATCGTTCGCAAGGCCTACAGAGCGGACCTGCTCGGAATCGGGCGGATTGCCGAGTCCGCCCACTGGGCTTCGTATGAAGGTCTGCTCCGGCCCGACACGATCGGCCGACTCATACTCCGCGACTTCTCGCCGTCGGCTCTGGGTCGGCGGCTGCTGCGCGGTGGTGTGTTTGTGGCAACAGCGTCCGGAGAAATCGTGGGCTTCGCCGACGGTGAGATCGACCCGGATGTCGTGTACGTGAGTGCCATTGCCGCCGATCCGACGATGCGACGCCAGGGCATTGGGACTGCCCTACTCACCGCGATCAGGGGGTTGTCGCCCGGTGTTCCGGTGTCCGCCGACGTGTTTCTGGGCAACCTTGAAGGCGAACAGTTCTATGAGTTCAACGGCTTTGTGCCGGGAGAAATCCAACACGGGACGCTCTTCTCCGAAGATGTTGTCGAACGGCGCTGGTGGCGCGAGGCGATCCTGGAATCTCACCCCCAATGGGACCTGGCTTCCGATGGCTAACCTCCCGTGACCATGTCTCGTCAAGACCTCCAGACCCTCCCCAAAGTACTTCTCCACGATCACCTCGACGGTGGACTTCGCCCGCAGACAGTCCTGGATCTTGCGGCTGCCAACGGGTACACCGACCTGCCGGCAACCGACGTCGAGGCGCTGACTGATTGGTTCTTTCAAGGCCAATCGGCCTCACTGGAGCGGTACCTGGAGGCGTTCGTCCACACCGTTGGGGTCATGAAGACGGCTGAGTCGATTGAGCGTGTTGCATACGAATCGGTCGAGGACCTGGCTGCTCATAACGTTGTCTACGCAGAGACGCGAATGGCGCCGTCGCTTTGCCTCGGGCAAGGACTCGACCGTACCGGTGCCATCGCCGCCATGGTGGCGGGACTGCGGCGGGGTGAGGACGACTTTGGTCTGCCGATGCGTCTCATCGTCGATGCCATGCGCCAGGAATCGGATTCGGTCGAGGTGGCTCAGGCGGCTGTGGCCTTTGCCGGCGATGGAGTGGTCGGCTTTGATCTTGC
The DNA here is from genome assembly GCA_964194935.1 of uncultured Kiloniellaceae bacterium. Taxonomy (GTDB): domain Bacteria; phylum Actinomycetota; class Acidimicrobiia; order Spongiisociales; family UBA11373; genus JACZWZ01. The sequence continues at coordinate 4,839 of CAXMOL010000127.1, read as the reverse complement.
CGGGCCCGAGCTCGGCTTCCCGGCCACCGCACATCGTGAGGCGTGTGATGTCGCCCGCCAAGGTGGGCTACATCTGACGATTCATGCCGGTGAAGGCGACGGCGTGCAGAGCATCGTTGGCGCCCTGGAGGTGGGAGCAGAAAGACTCGGTCACGGGTCGCGACTGATCGAAGACATCGAGTTTGCCGATGGCGAGGTCACAAGCATGGGTTCGGTGGCTCAATCGGTGCTCGACACCGGATTGGTGCTGGAAACCTGCATTACGTCCAACATCCACACCGGTATGTACCCGGATGCTGCCTCGCACCCGGTTGGGCTTCTTCACCGGGCCGGATTCGGCATAACGATTGACACCGACAACCGGTTGATGAGCGGAATCACGCCGACCGATGAGTTTGCGCTTGCCGTCGAGCATCACGGCTTTGATGTGCAGGACCTCGAACTGGTGACGATGCGGGCTATCGACGCCGCATTCTGTGACCAAGCCACCAAGGATCTGGTCATCGAGCGTGTGATCGTCGGCTACAGCTGAGTCTCGATCCAATCGGCGACTGTGGCGATGGCGAGCCGCCCGCCGTCCTCGTTGAAGGACTCATGTCGGAGTTCTTCAAACACGACCCGGGTTGTTCCGGGGAGATCCCCCAAGCGTTCGGAAGACGCGGTATTGACAATGGTGTCGGCTCCGCCGTGGATCACCAGTGTGGGCTGGGTGATTCGGTCAAGCACACCCCGGCACCGCTGCATTGCCTCCATAAAGGCAACTCCGAGTCGGAGGGTTGACCTCGGATAGACGAGGGGATCGGCAAAGTACTGCTCCCCCACCGACGGGTCATTGGACAATTGATCGCCCTTTAGCCCGTTGGAGACCTTCATCTTGGGAAACACCCGGACCAACAGCCGGGCGACGGCTGCCTTTGCTGCCGGCACCTTGGCCGCGACTGCCGGCGCCGACAGGATCAGGAGGTCGGGCTGGGGGTGATCGCTGGCGGCGTAAAGGGCGGCGATCAGGCCACCCAGCGAATGACCGAGGAGCACCACAGGAACGCCGAGATCTGCCGCAGAGGTGACGTCGCCTTCCAAATCGGCGGTGTACTGGTCGAAATCCTCGATGTAGGCCCGTTCACCATCAGATCGGCCAAAGCCGCGCAAGTCTGATCCACGCACGTCGAACCCCAGAGCTGCCAATTGCGAACCGACGTGGTCGTAACGTCCGATGTGCTCGGCCAGGCCATGGACCAGCACGATGGCTGCTCTTGGTGAAGAGGTTGTCCAGCGTTGCGTGGCGATCGTGGTGCCGTCATTCGCCGTCCGGGTACCTGGATTCACTTTGCCTCCTGCGTTGCAAGTGCTGCACCGATGATGCCCGCTTCATTGCGGAAGGTCGCCGGAACGATGCGAGCCCGGCTTTGCAGGAGTTCCGCGTATTTGGCGTACTCCTTGCTGATCCCGCCGCCGAAGACGATGAGATCTGGCCACAGAATGGATTCGACGGCGACAAGAAATCGATTGACCCGGTTCGACCACTCACCGAAGGTGAGCGATTCTTCCTCCTGAGCCTTTGCCGAGGCAATCGCTTCCGCCTCGACGCCGTCGATCACCATGTGACCCAGTTCGGTGTTGGGCACGAGCACGCCCTCAGAGAACACCCCGCTGCCGATTCCGGTGCCGAATGTGAGCACGAGCACCACCCCCGGTTCATCGCGGCCGGCACCGAAGCGCATCTCGGCCAAGCCGGCTGCGTCGGCGTCGTTGAGCAGAACGGCGGATGCCCCTACTGCCTCCTGCAGAAGGGCGCGCCCATCAATATCGATCCAGGAGGAATCGATATTGGCGGCGGTTCGAACCAAACCGTCGGTTACGACTGCAGGAAGCGCGCAACCAAAACGGTCGCCCAACCATCCGGTGCCCGCGGCCACTTCGGCGATCGTGGCCGCAACCGCGGCTGGAGTGGCGGGCAGTGGCGTCCGAATCCGGATGCGGTCAGTCGTGAGCGCTCCCGTGTCGAGATCGACGAGCGCACCTTTGATACCCGACCCGCCGACATCGATTCCGAGTGATGTACTCACTCTTCGGGAGTCATGTGCCAGGTGAGCACAGGCTGGCGAGCGGCCAGAGCATCATCGGGCCGGGTAATGGGCGTGTTCTGCGGGGCCGCTTGAATGGCGGCGGGCTCGTCGGCTGAGCGTTGCGCGATCTCGTTGAAGGCCTCAGCCAGGGCCTCGATCGTCTCGGGAGATTCGGTCTCGGTCGGCTCGATCATGAGCGCTTCTTCGACGACAAGAGGGAAATACATCGTGGGTGCATGGAACCCGTAGTCCAACAGTGCCTTGGCGATGTCCATCGCTCTGACCCCCGTTGCTCGCTTTAGAGCCCCGGCGGAGGCGACGAACTCGTGCATGCAGGGAGCCGGGTAGGGCAACTCGTAGTGGTCACTCAACAGGGATTCCAGATATCGGGCGTTCAGCACTGAGTGTTCGGCGACTCGACGGAGCCCATCGCCGCCGAGAGCTCGCATGTAGGTCAGTGCACGAAGGACGACGAGGAAGTTGCCGTGATGTCCATGAACTCGCCCAATCGAATGCTCGGGGTTGACCCATTCCACTGTTTCGCCATTGCGCTGCGGGATCGGTCCGGGAAGGAATTGAACGAGATGTTCGGCAACAGCGACCGGGCCGGCGCCGGGGCCACCTCCGCCGTGAGGTGTGGCGAACGTCTTGTGAAGGTTGGAGTGGACGATATCGAAACCCATGTCGCCCGGGCGTGCCACTCCGAGGATCGCGTTGAGATTGGCGCCGTCGTAATAGACCAAGCCGTCGACATCGTGGATCATCTCTGCCATGGCGACGATGTCTTCCTCAAAGAGTCCAAGGGTGTTCGGGTTGGTCAGCATGAACCCGGCTACGTCGTCGTCAGTAGCAGCGCGGAGAGCTTCGAGGTCGACCATGCCACGGTCATCGCTGGGAATCTGACGTGCCTGGTATCCGGCCAAAGTGACCGAGGCCGGGTTGGTGCCGTGAGCGGAATCCGGGATGATGATCACGCTCGGGTTGCGTCCTCGCGACTCGTGGTAGGCCCGCATGATCAGCAGTCCCGTCATTTCGCCGGCGGCGCCGGCAGGCGGCTGGAAAGTCGCCCGGCTCATGCCGGTGAGTTCGCACAGAATCCCTTCGATTTCGAGCAACACCTCGAGCACTCCCTGGGTGAGCGCAGCAGGAGCAGCCGGATGGAGATCACGGAAGTCGGGATGCTCTGCGGCCCAGTCGCAGATCTTGGGGTTGTACTTCATCGTGCACGAGCCCAGCGGATAGGCGCCGAGGTCGACGCCGAAGTTGCGATGGGCCAGACGGTTCACATGGGCGACAAGATCACGCTCAGAGACTTCCGGCAGTCCGGGTGGTGCGGCGGCCGTTTCGGGAAGGTCCAGGGCCGCCTCCGGGACATCGAGCGCGGGGAAGCTTGAGGCCCTGCGGCCTGCGACCGAAAACCGGTCGAGGGTGGGTTCTTCGGCTCCACCGACGAGCGGAAGCGAGCTGGCGCGCCCGGCAGGATCAGTCATCCGTCAACACCTCCCCCAGCGCTTCGACGTAGCCATCGAGCTCGGCCACCGTTCTTTGCTCCGTCACCGCAATCAACAAGCCCCCGCCGAATTCGGGAAAGTCGTCCGACAATGGGATACCGGCCAGATAACCGCGCTCGGCCATCTCTTCTACGACACGATGGGGATCTTCTGGAGTGAGGATCGCAAATTCCCTGGCAAACGCTGCGTCAGGGGCGGCCATCTTGACGCCGGGAATCTGTTCGAGGCGCTTGGCCAGGTAGTGAGCCTTCTGGACCGATAGATGGGCCGCTTCGGCGATTCCTTTGGGTCCGAGCCAGGCGAGCTGAACGGTCGCCGCGATCGCGTTCAGCGATTGGTTGGTGCAGATGTTCGATGAAGCCTTTTCCCGCCGGATGTCTTGTTCCCGGGCGCGGAAGGTCAGGGTGTAGGCGGTCCGATCCTCGGAGTCGACGGTCTTGCCGACGAGTCGCCCGGGGATCTTGCGCATGAGAGTCTCGGAAACCGCGAACACTCCCAGGACCGGGCCGCCGTAGGACATGGGATTGCCATACGGCTGGCCTTCGGCGAACGCGATATCGAAGCCGGCATCGCCGGGGCTACGAAGGATGCCCAGCATCATGGCGTCGAGTTCAGCGATGGCCAGGGCGCCGTGTTCGGTGGCCATAGCGCGAGCTGCGTCGTAGTCCTCGATCACTCCGAGGTAGTTCGGTTGCGACATCACCAGAGCTGCCGGTTCCGGGGCGCCCTCGGCAGTCCAGACGGTGCGACCGCCGACGAGGGGGTGTTCCACTACCTCGATACCGCGGGCGTGGGCGAAGGTGTTGATGATCTCACGGGTATGCGGGTGCACTCCACGTGAGATCCACACAGCAGGGCGCTTCTTGTTGGCAACCGCCATGTTTATTGCTTCGAGACCGCTGGAGGGACCGTCGTAGAGCGACGAGTTCGCCACCGGCAGCCCAGTGAGTGAGGAGATCATCGACTGGTACTGGAACAACATCTGCAACACGCCCTGAGAGAGTTCGCTTTGGTAGGGGGTGTAGGAGGTGACGAACTCGGGGCGCATGGTGAGCGTGCGCACCACCGGCGGCAGGTAATGGTCGTAGATGCCTCCCCCGGCAAAGGTTGCCAGACCTGATCGGTTCAACTTGCCCAGGCCATTGATGTGGGCCATGACCTCCATCTCGGCCAATGGAGCAGGCAGATCCAGCGGCGCCGTGGGTCTGACTGCGTCGGGAAGGTGAGCAAAGAGATCGGAGATATCCGATAGACCAAGAGTG
>CAXMOL010000126.1:0-1792 GCA_964194935.1 uncultured Kiloniellaceae bacterium | reverse complement strand
ACGTCGGCACGGCGCGCGTTGCTGGGCATCACCGATGTTCCGTTTGGTGACGATGTGGATCTCGATGTCCTCGCCGAACAGACCGAGGGTTTCTCCTTTGCCGACCTGACCGGGTTGCTGCGGGAAGCCGCGCTGGCGGCTCTGCGGGTCGATCCGACGGCACCCGCGGTCCGTCTGGAGCACCTCGAACAGGCGTTGCAGCACATCCGGGCCCGCTGACCCACAGCGTCGGCCCCTTCTTAGACTCCCTTGATGACTCATAGATCCTTCACCGCCGCAGTCGTATTTACGCTGATCCTCGGCGCCTGTACCAACAGCGCTGCGCCCGTCGGCGATGTTGGCCCGCTCGAGCCCACCGATGCCGTAGCCATCGAGCAGCTACTGGCGGCTTCTGATCAGCCGGTCGTCATGAACGTCTGGGCCTCCTGGTGCGGGCCGTGTCGGTCCGAGGCCCCCCTGCTGCGCGAAGCAAACGCACAGTTCGGAGACTCGGTTCGGTTCATCGGCATCGACGTGCGCGACCGTCAGAATTCAGCCCAAGCGTTTATCGCCGAGTTCGGGCTCGACGGGTTTACCCACCTGTTCGACGAATCCGGATCGGTGCCTGCCACCTTCGGCGGGTTTGGCGTCCCGCTCACCTTCTTCTTCGCACCCGGAGGCGAGCTGTCGTATCTCCACAGCGGCGTCATCGATGAGCGAACCCTGGCACTGCAAATCGACGAATTGCTGCAGCCCTGATGGAGTTCACGCTGCTCGGTGCCGTTGCTGTGTCCGTTGCTCTGATGTACGCCGTGCTGCGCTACGAGGGTGGGAGAACAAACGCAGCTGACTGCACCCGAGATGTCTGGGACGGCCTCGTCTCCGCGGCCGTGGTCGGCTTGATCGTCGGCCGTCTGGTCGCCATGGTTCAGGCGGGTACCAACCCGATCTCGCACCCCGGCGACATCCTCATCGTCCGGGCCGGAGTAGACACCGTGGCCGCATCAGCGGCGGCACTCGTGACTTACCTTGTGATGACCCGCCAGGAAACCTGGTGGCTCGCCGACGCCGCCGCTCCTGCTGCGGTGGCAGGCCTTGCCGGCTGGCATGGGGGCTGCCTGGTGCGAGATGCTTGCCTGGGAACCTCCAGCGACCTTCCCTGGGCTGTTGCTCAGACGGGCAGCACGGTTACCCGCCACCCGGTGGAGATCTACGCCGCGCTGCTGCTGGTGGTAGCGGCAATCGGCTTCCTGTGGTGGAAGCGGCACCGTCCCCGGCCCGGGATCATCGCCGCAGCAGCTGTGGCAACGGCTGCCCTTGTCCGCCTGGCTACCGAGCCGATGCGGCCCGGCCTCGGTGGCGACCAATCGTGGTGGTATGCCTCTGCTGCTGCGGTTGGGTTGGGTGTGATCGTGTGGAGAGTCGTTACTGCCAACACACCGGACGACCCACCCGTCCAGGCTCCCTGATCCGAGCCGTACACTCCCCGAGCCATGACTTCCCCGACCGTCTCGCTGCGCTCGGTCGGCGTGCGCAAACCCGGCACGCTGATCCTGCGCTCCATCGACCTCGAGCTTGCTCCTGGTTCGGCGACGGCACTCTTTGGAGCCAACGGCTCCGGTAAGACGACCTTGCTCCGGGTCGTTGCAACTCTGCTTCGTCCGTCGAGCGGGACCGGCGAGGTGTTCGGGGCGACGCTGGGCACCCCTGAGGTAGAAACCGTCAGGAAGCGCATCGGACTCGTCGGCCACGAGGCGACCCTCTATCCGAACCTCACCCTTGGTGAAAACCTGGAACTGGCAGCTTCGATTGT
>CAXMOL010000125.1:0-23829 GCA_964194935.1 uncultured Kiloniellaceae bacterium | reverse complement strand
CTACTTCTGCCCCGCCAACCTTCCGTTGCGCCACTTGGCGGTGATGTAGTCGCGATTGAGGAGAGCAATGAAATCGATGGAAATCTGTTTGGGGCAGGCCGCCTCACACTCGCCGTGATTGGTACACGAACCGAAGAAGGACTCCATGGTGTCGACCATCGCCTCGGTGCGGGCGTAGCGCTGTGGCTGACCCTGCGGCAGCAGATTCAGGTGGGCCAGCTTTGCTGCGGTAAAGAGCTGGGCTGCGCTGTTCGGGCACGCGGCAACACAGGCACCACATCCGATGCAAGCAGCTGCGTCCATCGATGCCTCAGCGGCCTCCAGGGGAACCGGGATCAGGTTGGCGTCAGGTGCACTGCCGGTATCGACGGTGATGTACCCGCCTGCCTCGATGATCCGATCGAAGGCACTCCGGTCGACCACGAGATCCTTGAGCACGGGGAAGCCGGCGGCGCGCCACGGCTCGATCGTGACTACATCGCCGTCGCTGAACTTGCGCATATGGAGTTGGCAGGTAGCGGTTCCCTGCTGCGGGCCGTGGGGCTGTCCGTTGATCATCAGACCGCACATGCCGCAGATTCCCTCTCTGCAGTCGTGTTCGAACGCGATCGGCTCCCGCCCATCGAGCGTTAGTCGGTCGTTGACGATGTCCAGCATTTCGAGGAATGAAACGTGGGATCTGATATCCGGCGCGTCGTACTCCTCGAATGCTCCGGGTTTATCAGGACCGGCCTGACGCCAAATGCGGAGGGTGAGGTCCATTACTTGTAGCTCCTCGTCTTGAGCTCCACATTCTCGAATTCGAGATGCTCCTTGGTCAGGCTCGGATCGGATCCCTCACCTTCGAAGCCCCAGGCAGAAACAAACTTGAAGTTCTCGTCATCCCGCTTGGCTTCGCCGTCGCTGGTGACATGCTCAACCCTGAAGTGGCCACCGCTGGACTCCTCACGATGCAGCGCATCACGACACATCAGTTCGGCGAGGTCGAAGTAGTCGGCGACCCGACCAGCCTTCTCCAGAGATTGATTGAGCGAATCACTCTCCCCAATGATCTTTACGTCGGAAAAGAACTCTTCCTTCAGCGAAGGAATCTCACCGATGGCCTGGGTCAGCCCCTCTGCGCTTCGCGCCATTCCGCAGTTATCCCACAGGATCTTGCCAAGTTCTCGATGGAACCAATCGACTGTCCGAGAGCCATTGATACCGAGCAATCGCTCCATCCGATCCGAGACATCAGCCTCGACCTGCTTGAAGGCAGGCTCATCGGTTGACACCGGATCGGTCCCCAAATACTCCGACAAATACGCCGCGATGGTGTTGGGCAGGATGAAGTACCCGTCGGCCAGTCCCTGCATCAGGGCGCTCGCCCCCAAACGGTTGGCACCGTGGTCGGAGAAATTGGATTCGCCGATGGAGTACAGGCCGGGGATGTTGGTCATGAGGTTGTAGTCGACCCAGAGCCCACCCATCGTGTAATGGGGGGCCGGATAGATCCGCATCGGGACCTCGTATGGATTCTCATCCGTAATCCGCTCGTACATCTCGAACAGGTTTCCGTATCTGGCCTCGACCGTGTCACGACCCAGTCGACCGATCGCTTCGGCGAAATCGAGATACACGCCGTTCTTAAGCGGTCCTACCCCCTTGCCGGAGTCGACCTCCAACCTGGCGGCTCGGGATGCGACATCGCGTGGGACGAGGTTGCCAAAGGCCGGGTAGCGCCGCTCCAGGTAGTAGTCACGCTGATCCTCGGGAATGTCAGCTGCCGAGCGGGTCTCGTCGAGTTCCGCTGGGATCCAGATGCGACCGTCGTTGCGCAGTGATTCCGACATGAGCGTGAGCTTCGATTGGAACTCGTCCGCCTGCGGGATACATGTCGGATGGATCTGGGTAAAGCAGGGATTGGCAAACAGAGCCCCTTTGCGATGGGCCCGCCAGATGGCCGTCCCGTTGCACGCCTTGGCGTTCGTGGACAAGAAATAGGCGTTCGAATACCCACCGGTGGCCAACACGACGGCGTGGGCGCTGTGAGAGCTGACCTCGCCGGTAAGCATGTCTCGCACCACCACGCCAACGGCGCGACCGTCGACGACCACGATGTCGAGCATCTCGCTGCGGGTGTATGCGGTGACCGTCCCGGCCTTGATCTGGCGGGCCAGTGCCTGATACGCCCCCAGCAGCAACTGCTGGCCCGTCTGACCCCGGGTGTAGAAGGTGCGCGACACCTGAGCACCACCAAAGGAACGGTTGCCGAGCAGTCCCCCGTATTCCCGGCCGAATGGAACTCCCTGAGCTGTGGCCTGGTCGATTATCTCGCCACTCACCTGGGCGAGTCGATAGACGTTGGCCTCGCGGGAGCGGTAGTCGCCACCCTTGATCGTGTCGTAGAAGAGTCGATAGTCGCTATCGCCATCGTTGCGGTAGTTCTTGGAGGCGTTGATCCCGCCCTGCGCGGCGATGCTGTGGGCGCGCCGATTGCTGTCGTGATAGGTAAACGTCTTTACCCGGTAACCCAGCTCTCCCATGGTTGCTGCTGCGCTTGCACCGGCAAGACCGGTCCCGATCACGATCACCTCGAACTTGCGACGGTTCGATGGCGCTACGAGCGGTACCTCGAATCGATGGCTGTCCCACTTCTCAGTCAGCGGGCCCTCGGGGATCTTTGCGTCAAGTTGCATTCGTACCTCCGGCTCAGATCTCGAGGATTCCGGCTTGCACCGCAATCGGGAAGGACAGGTTGATGATCACGACCGCTGCGGTCAGCACTGCAGCAAGGACCTTGCGCCACTGGTTGAACCGTGGATGGCTCCAACCGAGGCTCTGGAAGAGACTCCAGGTGCCGTGGAAGATGTGAAATCCGAGTGCGATGTTTGCCAGGACGTAGAGGATCGCCACAGGCAGGCGTTCGAAGCTGGCGACGAGATTCGAATAAACATCGCCCCGGAAGAATTCCCCTGGCGCCGCCGGGCTGACGCCCCACGTGAGATCGGCGAGGTGGAAGAACACGAAGAACAAGACGACGGTGCCGGTCAAGCGCATCGTCCTGCTGGCATACGTCACCACGGAGTAGTCACGCTCGCGATAACGACCGCCTCTCGCCTTCCAGTTGGTGTAGGTCAGGGTGTAGGCGGCATGAACGTGGAGCAAAGCCGCTCCCAGCAGGCTGATTCGCAGAGCCCACAACAGGTGGGTGCGAGGCGCCAAATTGCCTCCGAGGTCGCGCAGAGCCTCCCCGTAATGATTGATCTCTTCAGGACCGAAGTAGATCTTGAGGTTGCCGATCATGTGAGCCACGACGTACCCGAGGAGAGCCACGCCCGTCAGCGCCATGACCCACTTCTTACCGACCGCCGATCGGTAGAACTCGATCGGCCATGGATAGCGGCGCCTGGTCGGCGCTTCCTCGGTAGTGGTCACTGACCATCTCCCTTGTCTGCCGTACGAGCCACATTCTCGCGCGTGGCCCGGGGAGTGGCGAACCTCCAAAGGACCCTGATCGTCTGCCAGTAGCCAGTAGCCAGTAGCCAGTAGCCAGTAGCCAGTAGCCAGTAGCCAGTAGCCAGTAGCCAGTAGCCAGTAGCCAGTAGCCAGTAGCCAGTAGCCAGTAGCCAGTATGGAACCATTCCTCCCCCTCAGGGGGAGGTGGCGAGCGCCAGCGAGCCGGAGGGGGTCTCAGATCTCCGTCCGAGAGGCAGAGGACCCCCCTCCCCTCACTCGCTTCGCTCGATCGGGACTCCCCCTTGAGGGGGGAGAACGAGATCGACGCCAGACCGATGACTCCGGACTCCTTTATCCTGAGCCCATGAGAGCTATCCCGCGCGCCATGCCGGCGCTCATCACGCCCTTCAACCGATCCGGCACGCTCGATCTTGGCGCTCACCGACTCAACGCAGCCAGGATGTGGGACCTCGGAATTGGCGGCATGCTCATTGCCGGAAGCACAGGAGAGGGGCCCTACCTCGAAAAAGGGGAAAGGCACCAACTCGTCACGGCGGCTCGGGAGGCTGCCGGGCGAGCGTTTGTGCTCTGCGGAGTTCACTCCGAGACGGTCCGCACAGCCAAGGAGTCGATGCAAGAGGCCGCCGAAGGTGGAGCGGACGCGGTACTCGTCGTTACGCCGACAACACTGGTACGTCACCGGCCCGATTTGATCGAAGCCTTCTTCACAGACGTGATCGACGCCGCGCCGCTGCCTGTGCTGCTGTACTCCGTACCCAAGGTCACCGGAGTCGAGTTGGCCGAGTCCAGCGTTGCAGCCCTGTCGCGGCGCGATCGGGTGGTCGGCATGAAGGATTCTGGAGGTGATCCGATCCGCGCCTCGCGAATCGTCGGGGCAGTTCCTGCAGGCTTCACCTTGTTCGCCGGGGCAACGGCTGCGATCAGCCTCTCGGTGGGGGGAGGGGCACATGGTGCGATCACGGCCAGCGCCAACTACGCCCCACGACTCGTACGCGACACGGTCAGCGCCGCTCTTCGCTCGTTGCGAGCCTCCGCTCCACTGCAATCCGAACTATCAGCGTTGGCAGGCGAAATCGAACGCCACGGGATACCGGCAGTGAAATATGCGGCAAGGCGCGTCGGATTCGCACCGGGGCACAGTCGAGCTCCTCTCCCCCTCGCTTCGCCTGAGGCCCGGCGAGTCGTGAGGCGTGCCTTGACCACAGCCGGACTGGTCTGAGCGACTGGCAAGCCTCGTTCCGAATCCATGGGCGTCTGTTTCGATCAGTGGAGCCGGTATCCTCGGCCGTAGACGAGAAAGGACAGATCTTGGCCCAATTCCTCACCCAGGATTGGTTGTCTGCCCTCACCGAATCGGTGAACGGGCATGACGGCTTCAAGAATGCGATCACCGAAGTCGACCTCACGCTTCAGTTCGAGGTCACTGATCCCCCAGAAGGAGCAGAAAGCCGGTACTACATCGCAGTTGCCGACGGCTCGGCCTCAGCCGCAGCCGGCGATGCAGACAATCCGGATGCCACCATCAGCAACGATTACGAGACGGCCATCGCGATCAGCAAAGGTGACCTGAACACCCAGATGGCCTTTATGACCGGCAAGCTCAAGGTCACGGGGAACATGGCAAAGCTCATGATGAACCAGGCGATGCTGACTCAGTTCGCTGAGGCCTCGGCGAGCCTCGACGTCGAGTATTAGACAATCCGAAGACCAAAAGAAAGGGCGCCCCGAAGGGCGCCCTTTCTTGCGTTCACAATGGTGACTAGTTGACAGCTTCTTTCAAGGCCTTACCGGCCTTGAAAGCAGGAGCGTTGGTCGCCTTGATCTGTACCGGCTCGCCGGTGCGCGGGTTACGCCCCATGCGGGCTTCACGATGTCGAACTTCGAAGTTTCCGAATCCAGTGACCTGGACCTTCTGACCACCTGCGAGGGCATCGGTGACCGCACCAAAAACCGCGTCGACGGCGGCGGCGCCCATTGTCTTGTTGCCACCAAAGGCGGCCCCAACTGCTTCAGCGAGTTCGGTCTTATTCATACCCTTTGCTCCTCCTGGGAGAATGACAGTTATGTAACTCTACCAACCCTGTTACCGGAATTGCTACACATTCGCGTCAGAAACCCTTCATTCGCAATGAATCGGCGCACAGCAGGCACCGGCACAGCGAATAGCGAGCTCAGTTCGCCCATCACAGACTGATCGAGATCGCTATCCCAAGTCGAGAGCGTGGAGTTCGTCCACCTTCTCCTGAACCGACGATGCAGCCTCACGTAACGCAGCCAATTCGGCATCGGTCAGATCCAGCTCGACGATCTCCTTGACACCGCCGGCTCCAACCTTGGCCGGCACCCCGAGGTAGACATCCGAGATCCCGTACTCACCGCCGGTCCACGCACAGACCGGCATCTGCTCATCGCTGTCCTCGAGGACCGCCCGAACCATCTTGGCGGCTGCGGCGGAAGGTGCGTAGTAGGCGCTACCTGTCTTAAGCAGACCAACGATTTCGGCTCCGCCCTTGCGGGTGCGATCAACCAACTCTTCGATCGCGGCAGCATCGAGGACCTCGGTCAACGGCTTGCCGGCAACAAGGCACTGCGAAGGGACCGGCACCATCGTGGCGCCATGGCTCCCGAGAGTGAGAGCGTCGACCTCCAAAATATCGACACCTGTCTTCTCTGAGATGAAGTGGATAAAGCGGGCTGTGTCCAGATTCCCAGCCTGACCCATAACCCGTGCATTGGGAAAGCCAGACACTTCGGCTGCCAGCGTCGTCATGTGATCGAGCGGATTGGTCACCACGATGATGACGGCCTCAGGCGACGCTGCTGCGATCTCCTGTGTGACCTGCTTTACGATCTTGGCGTTCACCTCGAGCAAGTCCATTCGACTCATCCCGGGCTTGCGAGGCAATCCGGCGGTAATCACAACAACATCGCTGCCCGCGGTATCGGCGTAGTCGTTGGTCCCGATCACCTTGGTGCGATATCTCTCGACCGAGCGTGACTGGTTCATATCGAGGGCCAGGCCCTGAGGGAGACCTTCGACGATATCCGTCATGACGACCTCTTCTGCGAGATCAGTCTCGGCGAGTCGCTGCACGGTGGTCGAACCGTATTTGCCGGCTCCGACAACGGTGATCTTGCTCATAAGGCCTCCAAACGGCAGTGATGTAAGGCCAGGGTACTTAAGGCACGGACATCGGAATCAGGGGAGAAAGCCTCCAGTAACCAGTAACCAGTAACCAGTAACCAGTAACCAGTAGCCAGTAGCCAGTAGCGGCCCCCCACCAAACGGCTTCGCCGTTTGACTCCCCCCAAAGGGGAGAGTGATCTCTTTGCTGATCGCCAGTAGCCAGTAGCTAATCGCTACTGGCTAACGGCTCTGAGCGAAGCTCAGAGCCGTTCGATCACCGCCGAGGCAAACTCACTGGTCTTCACCTCGGTTGCGTTGTCCATCAGGCGAGCAAAGTCATATGTGACGATACGGTCAGCAATGGCCGCCTCGATGCCGGCTTCGATGAGTTGGGCTGCTTCATCCCATCCCATGTATCGGAGCATGAGCACACCACTCAGCGTCACCGAGCCTGGATTTACCTTGTCTTGACCGGCGTATTTGGGAGCGGTGCCGTGAGTCGCCTCGAACACCGCGTGCCCGGTGTCGTAGTTGATGTTGCCGCCGGGAGCGATCCCGATTCCGCCAACTTGGGCCGCCAGCGCATCGCTGATGTAGTCCCCGTTGAGGTTCATGGTTGCGATCACGTCGTAGTTGTCGGCGCGGGTGAGGATCTGCTGCAGGAAGGCATCTGCGATCACATCCTGGATCAGCATCTTGTCGCCGGGATCACCACCGCTGTCTTCCCACGACACCATCTGATCGCCGAACTCATCCTTAGCCAGCTCGTAGCCCCACTCGCGGAACGCGCCCTCGGTGAACTTCATGATGTTCCCCTTGTGGACCAGCGTCACGTTCTTGCGATTGTTGGCGAGCGCAAACGAGATAGCAGCTCGAATGAGCCGCTTCGATCCAGTCTCTGAGATCGGCTTTAGCCCGAGACCGCTGTCGGGTCTGATCTCCCAGCCGTACTCACCTTCGAGGAACTCGATGAGTCGCTTCGCCTCGTCGCTACCGGCACGTAGCTCCTTGCCGGCGTACACGTCTTCGGTGTTCTCACGAAAGATCACCATGTCCACCTTCTCCGGATGCTTGACCGGCGATGGCACACCCTGGTACCAGCGCACCGGGCGGATACAGGTGTAAAGGTCCATGATTTGACGGATGGCGACGTTGAGGCTGCGGATGCCGCCGCCTACGGGGGTAGTAAGCGGGCCCTTGATTCCAACAATGTGCGACTGGAGCGTCTGGATCGTCTCGGTAGGGAGCCACTCCCCCACCTCATCGAAGGCCTTCTGCCCCGCCAACGCCTCCAGCCAGGTGATCGACCGAGATCCGTCGTAGGCCTTCTCGATCGCCGCATCAAAGATCCGCCTTGAGGCCGCCCAGATGTCTGGGCCGATCCCATCACCCTCGATAAAGGGAATGATCGGCTCGTCGGGGACCCGAAGGCCGTCTGAACCCATCGTGATTTTGTCGGCCATTTCGCTCCTCGATCGTGTGCCGCGGTTGATTATCGCCGCGACCGCGCTCGTTCAGGAACTCTCAGAGCCAAGGCGGCGATTCTGTCTCACCGTCCGCGCAGCACGTCCCGAATCGCCGAAATCACAGTTCCGACCGCACCGAGGTTGTAGCCCTCGGGAATGACGATGTCGGCATACCGCTTCGATGGTTCGACAAACTGCAAATGCATCGGCCGCACCGTCGTCAGATACTGATCTCGCACCGAGTCAAAGGTCCGTCCGCGATCCTTGATATCGCGTTCCCATCGTCTGGCGATGCGAAGGTCGGCGTCGGTGTCCACGTACACCTTGAGGTCCATCACCTCTCGCAGAGAAGCTTCAGACAGCACCAGGATTCCCTCGACGATGATCGCCTGCTTTGGCTCGACCCGCACTGTCTCGGCCGCTCGATTGTGAACTGTGAAGTCGTAGACCGGTCGCTCAATCGCCTTGCCGGCGACAAGGTCTCGCAGATGGGCGACGAGCAGGTCGCTCTCCATCGAATCGGGATGGTCGTAGTTGAGCTTGGCACGCTCTTCGACCGGGAGATGCGTCTGGTCGCGGTAGTAGGCATCGTGTTGGATCAGGGTTACTTCATCGTGCCCGATCGCCTCGACGATCGACTGAGCAATGGTGGTCTTGCCAGAACCCGAGCCCCCTCCGATACCAATTACGAGGGGACCAGCCGTAGGCCAAACGTCGCTTCTCGATGACACACGACGACGCTAGCGGGTCGACCAGGCGCTAGAGCCGCCCAGCTAAGGCCTCCCACAGGAGCGCTACTCCAGCCACCATCAGCAACAGGCCTCCGCCCACCACGAGCCGTGATCGCAGTCGAGCACCCATACGGCTGCGCCCGGCCGCGACAACTCCGGCGATGACAACCTTGCTGCCCACCAGCAGCACGTAGAAGCCGACCACAAAGGCGATGCCAAACCCCGGGGAGCGCCGCCAGGCTGAGACCAGAAGTGGTGCGCCGATTCCGATCCAGAAGATCCACGGGTGTGGGCTCACCGCGTTTACCAGCACGCCCCGCCAGACATCTTTCGGTCCGGGGTCGACATCGGTCGGCTCCGCTGCCCGGTGAACGGTGAGAACCGTCCAGGCTCCGATGCCTATCACAATCAGGCCGCCACTGATTCCCAGCAGGCGCATCGCCGAGTCGGAGATGCTGCTCACAAACAACACGGTCAGGGCGATGATGGGGGCATCGGTCAGCAATGGAGCAACGGCGACCCTGAGTCCTGCACCAAAGCCGCGCTCCAGAGTGCTGGTAACCACGAGGGTCTGCAGAGGTCCGGGGGCGAGTCCGGCACCCAGCCCGAGTGAGAGACCGACGAGGAGTTCAGTCACGAATCACCTTCTTCGGAGTATCCCGTATCCAGTACTGGCTACTGGCTACTCGTCAGAGCAGCCCCGCCACTGCTTCGCCGATGCTCGTTGGATCGTCGACGACCGTCACGCCCGCGGCGCGGAGAGCCTCCTGCTTGGCCTGGGCGGTACCGCTGGATCCAGAGATGATTGCCCCGGCGTGGCCCATCTTCTTGCCGGCTGGGGCCGTTACACCCGCCACATAGGCGACGACGGGCTTGGTCACTTGCTCCTGGATGAAACGGGCAGCCTGTTCCTCGGCACTACCGCCGATCTCACCGATCATGACGATCGCTTCGGTCTCATCATCGGCTTGGAACAGTTCGAGAACATCGACGAAGGACGTACCCGGAACGGGATCCCCCCCGATGCCAACGCAAGTGGTCTGGCCGATGTCGCGCGACGTGAGTTCGTGGATTGCCTGATAGGTGAGGGTCCCGGACCGAGACACGACACCGACCGAACCCTGGCGAGCGATCTCGGGCGGAGTAATCCCCACGTTGGCCTTGCCGGGAGACAGAACACCCGGGCAGTTCGGTCCAAGGAGGACGGCGTCCGAGGTCTGGGCTATGTAGTTGTAGGCCCTTGCTTCATCCTGGGCCGGGATCCCCTCGGTGATCGCTACGACGAGCCGTATGCCATCAGCCGCGGCAGCCTCGAGAATCCCGTCGGCAGCAAAGGCGGGCGGCACGAACACCATGGAAGTGTCGGCACCCGTGGATTGAACTGCCTCGGCAACCGAATCAAAGATTGGTACCCCATCGAGATCGGTCCCGCCCTTGCCCGGAGTCACCCCTGCGACCAGATTGGTCCCATAGGCCTGGTTGCGAAAGCCGTGAAACCGGCCCTGGGAACCGGTCAGACCTTGAACTACCAGCCGGGTGTTCTCATCGACATAGATCGCCATGTCAGTTCCTCCCCGCCAGCTCGACTGCGGTCTCCGCAGCTTCCCGCATCGTTGCCGCCGGGATGAGCGATTTGGACACAACTCCACTGAGAATCTGACGTCCTTCGACGGCATTCGTCCCGTCGAGACGCACCACGATCGGCCAAGGCAGATCCAGGCCGCCGAAGGCCTCGACGATGCCCTGTGCAACAAGGTCGCAACGGGTAATCCCACCAAAGATGTTGATCAGGACGCTGCGCACGCTCGGGTCCTTGGTGAGCACCTCCAGCGCGCTCGAGATCGTCTCGGCATCGGCGCCGCCTCCGACATCGAGGAAATTCGCAGCCGCACCTCCAACCAGCGATACGACATCGAGCGTCGACATCACGAGACCGGCGCCGTTGCCGATGATGCCGACGGATCCCTCCAGCTTTATGAAGTTGAGCCCGCGCTGGCGAGCCATTTTCTCGAGCGGGTCCTCGGTGAAGGCAGCACGAAAGTCCTCGAACTCGGGGTGGCGGAAAAAGGCGTTCGAATCAAGGGTCACCTTCGAGTCGAGCGCGACTATCTCACCACTGTCAGTGAGGATCAGCGGGTTCACCTCGATGAGGTCACAGTCGAGGGTGACGAACGCCTCGTAGAGCTTGAGCAGCGCGGCAGCCGACTTGCGAGCCGTCGCCCTGTCCAACTTGGCGCGATAGACGAGTTCGGAGGCCTGCCAGGGAGTAAGACCCACAACTGGATCGATGTGCATCTTGACAATTGCGTCGGGCGTCTCGTCGGAAACCGCTTCGATGTCCATGCCGCCCACCGCCGACACCAGTGCGAGGTGCTTCTTCACACCTCGATCGAGCGTAAACGAGACGTAGTACTCGGCTGCGATATCCGAGGCCTGCTCCACCCAAACCAAGTGGACGGTGTGTCCTTTGATGTCCATGCCCAGGATGTCGGTGGCATGAGCAAACGCCTCATCTGGGTTCGCCGCGAGTTTGATACCGCCGGCCTTGCCGCGACCACCGACCTGTACTTGGGCCTTTATGACGACGGTCCCTCCCAATCCCTCGGCCGCGGCACGCGCATCTTCTGGAGTACGAGCGACGCGACCCATCGGTACCGGCACCCCGACACGGGCGAAAAGCGACTTTCCTTGGAATTCGAAGAGGTCCACGGAACTCCTTTCAGCCCTCTGAGATGTTGTCGTTGACCCAGGTCACCACGTCGGCCAGCGGTGTCCCCGGAGTAAAGATCTCCGCCAGGCCGGCAGCTTTGAGTAGTTCGATATCCGAGGCAGGCACGATGCCCCCGCCAAACACAACGATTTCTGTCGCATCGCGT
Organism: uncultured Kiloniellaceae bacterium; assembly: GCA_964194935.1. Taxonomy (GTDB): domain Bacteria; phylum Actinomycetota; class Acidimicrobiia; order Spongiisociales; family UBA11373; genus JACZWZ01. Next base: position 12,170 of record CAXMOL010000125.1, on the reverse strand, counting down.
TCTTGGAGCAATTCGACAACCCTCGGGAACAGCGTCATGTGTGCTCCACTGAGCACAGACAGCCCAATACCAGCCACATCTTCTTGGAGGGCAGTCTCGACAATCTGCTCAGGGGTCTGATGGAGACCGCTGTATATGACCTCACATCCGGCGTCGCGCAGCGCCCTGGCGATGACCTTGGCGCCACGATCGTGACCGTCGAGGCCCGGTTTAGCGATGAGAATGCGACGGGGCATGGCTTGCTGAGGTTAGTGAGTCGAAAAGTTGCAGAGTTCGGATCGCAAGGACGTTTCCAGGCTCCAGATTCCAGTCGTCGTGAGAATGTTCGGGATACGGGATCAAGCCCGTTCGAGCGGTGCCCAGGCAAGAAGCAATCGCTTCTCACCCTGATCGTCGAAGGCAACGGTTGCCTCAGCTCGATCACCGCTGCCCGTGATAGCCACCACAACGCCAACGCCCCAATGCTGATGCCGAACCCTGTCGCCGGTCTTCACGGTCGCCCCATCGAGCGTCGGACGCGGTTTTGCCTCCTCCCGCTCCGGCACCCTTGTGCGTTTTTCAGCCTCCCGAACCAGCGCCTCCGGGATCTCGCCCAAGAAACGACTCGGCGAGTTGTAGTTGGTGGCTCCGAACAGGTTCCGGGTCGTGGCGTAGGTCAAGAACAGGTCTTCCTGGGCGCGGGTTATACCGACATACGCCAGCCTCCGCTCCTCCTCGAGTTGATCGGGGTCACCCAATGACCGCATGTGCGGGAAAACGCCCTCCTCCATGCCTGCAATGAAGATGACCGGAAACTCCAGTCCCTTGGCGTTGTGCAGGGTCATCAGGGTCACGGCACCTGATTCCTTCATGGCGTCAACGTCGGAAACGAGAGACATCGCCTCGAGGAAGAACCCGAGACGCCGAGGTCCATCGATATCGTCCCACCGCTCATCGCCAAGATCAGCGAGCGGACCGTTTTCTTCGAATTCGGTGGCGACCGAAAGCAGCTCCTTGAGATTCTCGGCGCGGCTGAGGGCCTCGAGTCCGCCGTCGGCTTCGAGCTCTGCCATGATCCCCGTGTCGTCGAGAACGGCCTGAAGGGCGGCCCGGGGGCCACCATCGGCCGCGGCACGCAAAAGGCCCATCAGGGCGACAAACTCGGCGATCAACTTTGGTGCTCGAGCGGTAAGCCTGGTGTTCTCGTCGGCACGCTCCAGCGCCTCGTAGAAGCTGAGTCGATTCGCTTCGGCAAAGCGATCGATGTGCCCGATGCTGGTCGCTCCGATTCCCCGCTTGGGTACGTTTACGATTCGCTTCACCGCCACTTCGTCAGCCGGGTTCACCAGCGCGCGAAGGTAGGCCATGGCGTCTTTCACCTCGCGCCGGTCGTAGAACTTGGGGCCGCCAATCACTTGATACGGCACTCCATAACGAACCAGAATCTCTTCGAGTACCCGGCTCTGGGCGTGGGTCCGATAGAAGACGGCGGCGTCTGACAACCGCTTGCCCACGTCCTCCAGCGCCCCGAGCTGCTCAGCGATGAACGCTGCTTCATCGTGCTCATCCTGGGCCCGGTAGACCGTCACCGGCTCGCCGGCACCGAGGTCGGTCCAAAGGTGCTTTGGCTTGCGCCCCCGGTTGTTACCGATCACGGCATTCGCAGCGTCGAGGATCGTTTGGGTGGAGCGGTAGTTACGGTCGAGGATGATCACCCGGGCATCGACGTAATCCCGCTCGAACTCGAGAATGTTGCGCACGTCGGCGCCACGAAATGCGTAAATGCTCTGGTCGGAATCTCCGACCACACACAGGTTGCGATGTTTTGCGGCCAGTAGCTGGATGAGGCGGTACTGGGCGTGGTTGGTGTCCTGGTACTCGTCGACGAGCACATAGCGGAATCGGTCCTGGTAATCCTCAAGCACCTTGGGGAATGCCCCGAGCAGTTCGACAGTCACCATGAGAAGGTCGTCAAAGTCCATTGCCGACGCCTCCAGCAACCGCTGTTGATACAGGCGATACACATCGGCAACCTTCTCGTGATAGAGCCCGGTGCCCTGCTGCGAGAACGACTCGAAGTCGATCAGTTCGTTCTTCGCATTACTGATCGCAGCCCTGATCCCCTTTGGTGGGAACTGCTTCGGATCGAGATCGAGATCCCGAACGCAGTACGAGACAAGACGACGGGCGTCGATGTCGTCGTAGATCGAAAAGCTGCTGCGATAACCCAACATCGAAGCATCGCGGCGCAGGATCCGGACACAGGCGCTGTGGAAAGTCGACACCCACATGCCGCGGGAAACGCCACCGATCAGTTGACCGACACGGTCCTTCATCTCATTGGCGGCCTTGTTGGTGAAGGTGATCGCCAGGATCCCGAACGGCGACACTCCAAGATCACGGATCAAGTGAGCGATGCGATAGGTGAGAACCCTGGTCTTGCCCGAGCCAGCACCGGCTACGACCAGCACGGGGCCATCGGTTACCGCCACCGCTTCTCGCTGTGTCGGGTTTAGCTCATCAAAGAGCACCGATTCTGTGGCCGATCGATCCATCGCGGCGAGTATACGGAGCAGCCCGCCGCTGAATCTCACGCATGTGATTAAGGAACGTCTTCGGTCCTCAGTGTTCAGCCTTCGGTCTGATCATTCCTGACTTACGACTGATAGCTGACGACTGAAGGCATGCTGAGCAAGGCTCAGCGCGACTCGATCAGGTCTCTGATCAGTCCTGCGAGGGCGCCCTGCCTCACATCGTCCTTGTCGAGGTAGGCGTTGGCCCCGGCGGCCAGCGCCTTCTGTTGGTCGGCGGCGGTCGCAGCGCCGGAAAGAACGACAATCGGTGCGGTGATCCCGAGATCCCGCACCCGCGCTGTGAGCGTCGCCCCGTCCATCGTGGGAAGGACGTAGTCGAGAACAATCGCATCGAATTGCTGTTCGGCGAGCACCGACAGCGCCTCCGTGGGGCTTCCGGCCAGGTCAACCTCGAATCCGGCCGAACCCAGGGCGCCTCCGACCACCTGGCGGGCGCCACGTGAGTCGTCAACCACGAATACCCGGCGGCGGGGAGCATCCGGGTCAGATTCCTGACGGGCAAGATCAGCGAGCCGTGCGGCGTCGACGAGCACAACGATATCGCCCCCACCGAGAAGAGCGGCACCGGTGAGATGGGGCACACCGTCTAGCACCGGACCAAGTTCACGGGCGGCCACTTGGCGCCACCCGAGATCCTCTTCCACCGCAAAACCAACCGGCCCCACCGGACTGGAGACGACCAGAACGCAGGTCGGTTCGCCGATGGCGCGCAACCCAACGGCCTCCGCAAACGAGGTGACCGGAACATTCTTGCCATTCCAGATCATCTCGGTCCGCGATGGCGTCTCCACGAACTCGGTACGGCCCACCGACACACGATCCATGACTGCGATCTCGGGGATGCCCCAGATTTGTCCGGCGGAGCGAATCAAAACCGCATCCTGCAGAGCGTGGCTGGTCGGCACCGTGATTGTCAGTCGGGTGCCCGACGCCGCCTCGCTGTCGAGCACCAACACGCCGTGGAGGGCTTCGACCGCTTCAGCGACGTTGGCCAGGCCCATGCCCTCGCCGACCAGCTCGCTGGGCTCCGCTGTCGAGAATCCCGGCGAAAAGAGGACGGTCCGCAACGCTTCCACGTCGACTGCCTTATCTGGGGTGACCAAGCCTCGATCCACCGCTATCGATCTCACCGCTGCCCAATCGATCCCGGCACCATCGTCTTCAATGACGATCGTGAGCCGGTGGTCAACGACGTCGAATCGAACGGCCAGGGTCGCCGTCCTCGGCTTGCCGAGCGCCTCTCGGTCCTCTGGAGATTCGATTCCGTGCTCGATGGCGTTCACCAGAAGATCGCGCAGCGCATCACTGAGCCGATCCAGGACCTGGCGGTCAACCGAATGATGGTCGCCGACCAACTCGAAGCGGATGTCCTTGTCGGCCTTGCGCGCCAGATACCGAACGAGCTGAGGGTAGGTGTTGGTGATTTCGCTCAGCGGAGCAGCAGCGAGGTCGACGGCTCGATCCTGAAGGTCGATAACTGATTTCTCGGTGGTCGAGATGAGCTCATTGAGACGCGCCAGCGAAGTTCTGAAGTCATCACCGTCGCCGGTCGAATCGGAGACCTGCTCGAACGCGCCGTGAAGCGCCTCGGCATCGACTCGGAGTGAGCAGAGCTCGTTGATAAGACGAAAGAGGCCAGCTGCATCAACCCGGACCTTCTCGCCAAAGGTCGTCGAGTCCAGGATGCCGAGAAGACCTCCCAGGTCGCTGGGCTCTGACGTCGGTCGCGGAATCGGCGGTGCCTCTTCCACCACCTCCGTCGCGTGCATTGCCTGACGGACGGCCCTCATGCCTGCGGCCAGTTCCGGCGTGCCGGATCCCGGATCGGCAGCGATCGAAGGGAGCAACTCGCTTCCGAGCGCTTCGAGCGCAGTAGCCAGAGCCGGGGTCGGGGCGTGTTCGTGGTCGCGCAGTTCCTTCCATGCATCCTCGAGCAGCTTGCCGGCATCGGACACCGCGAGGAATCCCATCATGCGAGCGGTGCCCTTGATCGTGTGCCCTTCGCGGTACATGTCCTCGAGCAGCGACTCAGATGATTCGCCCGCGGCCAGAGCGCGGGCGCCTCGGACGAGAGCGTCGGAGCGTTCTTCTACCTCGCCTGCAAAGAGGCGGTCCATCTCGAGATCTGCTGGGTACGTCAACTGACAACCTCTGGGGCTGGGCACAACCGAACTATCAGGTGATATCGACTCAGAACCGTGTGGTCTTGAGGTTTGCAGTGCTGATCCCAAGTAGCCCCAAACGCGCCGGACCCCCGGCCAAAGCCGGGGGTCCGTACGTCTTGGTAGTGAGTGCTGCCTAGCCGGCCTGTGCCGCCTCTGCGAGTGCCTTCACTTCGTCCTGGAAGGACTGAGCCTTCGGTCCACCCATGTCGCCCATGAGCATTCCGCTGTCCCAGCCACCGTCGTACCACACGAACGCCATGCCGTGGGTATCACCGTTGTTCGGTGTGGCGATGTAATCCGTCACCGTGAGGGTGTCGAGATTGACCACGATGGTCTCCCAACCCTTCATGTTCGAGACCCAGATTTCATTCACCGACGAATCCGGATGCAGCGCGCAATGGTCCACCGAGGCGGCCGAGCCGCCGAGGTGGAACGGCGTGTTGCCATGTTCGCGGGATGCGCGGAATCGTCCGCCGCCCACGTCAGGTCCGAGGTCGAATGCCGCCAACGAGTTACCCAAGTTGGCCGTGCCCTCGCCCTTACCGACGATCCATGCAACTGTCTCGTCCCGTTCCAGGCAGATCCCGTACGGACCGGCAATGCCGGCTGCTGAACGGTCGACCACATGGCCTTCCTCATTGTCCAGCTTGTAGATCTGGCTGCTGGTTCCGTCGATCACGTACGTGAAGCGTCCGTCCTGAGTGTGGGTGATGCCAATCGGATGGCGCCCAACCTCGTGGAACTCCTCGTGCTGACCGGTCAAGATGTCGAACTTGGCAATCGCCGCGCCCGGGAACTCACCCTCACGGATGAAGTTCGCGCCCATGGAGATGTACACGTACTGACCAGTTGGGTCAGGTGTCGTGAACGGGTGCCCCATCGGCTTGACATCGTCATAGTTGATCGCGCGGAAAACGCGGTTGTCGTCGTTCGGCTTGATGATGAAGTGCGGTCCACCATTGGCACCGAATCCCCACTGCAGGATGCAATAGGGCTCGCCGCTCTCATCATGCGTCCAGCACTGGATGTGATGGATTGCCTGGCTGCGGGTGCCGCCCTCGAAGTTCGAGGACTGGCTGAGCACCTTGTCGAGCTTCATCGTCTGAATGTTGACGATGCCGACGTAGCCGACGCCCGATTCGCCCTCTTCAGCAGCCATCCAACCGACATAGCCCCACTTGCCGTCTGGCGAAACGCCTACGCCATGCGGACCACGAGTCACTTCGCCGCCGAACTCGTACAGCGCGGAAGCAACGACTTCCTTGGTGTACGCATCGATCACGTGCCATCCGGCAAACTGACCGACGTCTTCGGGAAGGTCGTTGTCGTTGAAATAGTTGCTCTGATAGGACTCACTGGTGAAGTACACCCTCGGGTGCGCCTCGATGTCCCATGCATCCGGGCCGCTCGAGTCGAACTGTGCTTCGAGCCACAGCCCACCGCGCACCGACTCTTCGGTCGCCCAGCCGTCTCCGGGGACGACAGTTGCGGCCTGAGCCGGTCCGAGCTCGCCAGCCTGGACGACCTGCGTGGTCACCTGGGCTGAGGCGAGCTGGCCTTCGAGTGCCGAGATTTGATCGTTTGCTTCTGATAGATCTGCCGTCACGGAGTCGAGGTCTGCCTGCGAAATCCCGCTGGCATCGCTGGCATCCTCGTCGTCGCTAGAACAGGCAGTGGCAACCATCGCAAGGACGGCTACCAACACAACGAGCCGGGTAATGATTCCCGGCCGCCAATGTCGATTCATTACGTTCTCCCCATCTGTCTACTCGGTGTCACAAGCAGTCAGAGCAGGGCAGCACTGCGAACAGAAATGAACCATCCGAGAACCTCCCTCTCATGAATGCGTTGACTTGAGGCAAAGGTACGGCGAAACACGGGTTCGCCCCCAGGGTCATAGGGCCCTAGGGGGACCCCCGTTGGACCCTCACCACAAGGACAAAGGACGGATACGCTGCGCACACTCGCACACCGCGAATTGATTGAACCAATTTCTGAGGAGGAATCGTGAGACATCTGAAAGTGCTGGTCGCTGTCATGGCGCTGGTCATGGCCATTGCCGCATGTGGTGGCAGCGATGCCAGCGATGACACCACCACCGCTGCTACGACCGCATCGACTGCGGCACCAGCCACCACCACGGCGCCTGCCACCACGACTGCATCGGCCACTTCCGCTGCCGAAACGACGATTGCACCTAGTGGCGACATCGCCGAGTTCAACATCGTGGCCGATGGCAACAAGTTCTCGGTCGAAGAGATCCGGGTCAAAGCCGGTCAAGAGGTGCACATCGTCATCGAGGACAGGGATACGGGTACCGACGAACCGCACAATTTCCATGTGCGAGCCGGAGGCCTCAACTTCTTCACCGAGATCAAGGATGCGCCCAACACTCAAGAGCTGACGGTTGTCATCGACACTCCCGGTGAGTACACGTTCTTTTGTGACACTCACCTGGCCGAGATGACCGGGCTGTTCATCGTCGAGGGATGACCGGGCTGTTCATCGTCGAAGACAGCATCTGACCGCCCCAGTCCAATACGACGAACCGCCCGCACCCAAAGGTGCGGGCGGTTTTGTGTGTTCAGCAACCGGTAGCCAGCAAAGAAAACCACTCCGCCCTTGAGGTGTCGGGTTGCGCGATACGACCGACGGTTCTCTTCTGAACACTCTCCCCTTTGGGGGGAGTCAGCGAGCGAAGCGAGCTGGTGGGGGGTTGTCTGACTCAAGAGAATCCGCCAACCAGTAGGCAGAAGACCCCCCACCAAACGCCTGCGGCGTTTGACTCCCCCCAGAGGGGAGAGTGATCCAATCAACCGTCGGGCACTAAACGCGACAGATCACTCAAGGGCGGATCAGCGGTACCCCCCGCCAAAGGGGAGAGTGATCCGATCAACCGTCGGGCACCAAACGCGAAAGATCACCCTCAAGGGGGAAAACAAGACTTCAGACCGATGACTGAGGACGTTCCTACCTACTCCTGAGTTCGCACCCAGGTCATATAGGCGTAGATGGCCTCGATCTCCTCGCTCGTCAAGGAAGTACTGACCTCCATATCCGGAACATCCCGCAACGCGGTAGCGATCCCGGAGCGTGAGGCACCGATGATGCTGGGGCCATCTGAGGTCCCCTTCATGTCCGGCCCGTGGCACTCTTGGCACCCGCTCACTGAGAAATCCTCTAGGAAAAGCCGCTCCCCAAGAGCCAAAACGTCATCGGTATCAGGGGATCCTCCGCCTGCGGCCGTGGTGGTCGTAGCCCCGGGCTCGGTCGTATCGGTTCCGGACGGCATCGTCGTAGTCGTGGTCACCTCGGGTGGCGGGTCGTCGCCGTATCGGAGGTAGGTAACGACGTCGGCGATCTGACCGTCGGTAAGGATTCTGCCAAATCGCGGCATCAGCTTGTAGCCGTCGGTCACTCTTGCGATGATCCAATCATCGGTCTCCATCATCGTCAGCGAGTCCTGAGAGATATCCGGAGCAACGTCTTCGATTCCTTCGGCATCTACCCCGTGGCACCGGGAGCAGGCAAGCACGAAGAGCTCGTTGTTGGTCAGGTTTTCGTCTTCGAGCGGTGTTCGCCAATTCGGCTTCGAAATCGCATCTTCTTCCAGCGATCGAAGATAGGTGGTGATCGCTGTGACTTCTTGAGATGTAAGAGGGCCACCAAAATCATTCGAATAGGCGATCATCTCGGTGCCCGGAACGCCCAGCGCAATCAATTGGGTGATCTGGATGTCATCGACGGATTCGAGGAACTCCTTGGCCGCAATGGCAGGGGCGAATGCGCCGGAACCGTCCGGACCGTGACACGATGCACAACTGTCCTCGTACAACCCGGAACCTTCGGCTGCGAGGAACTCGACCTGCGCCTCACGGGCATCGGCGCGCTGTGCCGGCTCGTAGAAACGAAATAGCGGAAAGGCCAGGAAGAACAAGCCCATGAGGATGAGCCCGGCCCACCTCCACTTGTCGGTCGATGCCTCGAGGTCGTCGGTCTGTGTGGTCTTGTCGTCAGCCATGAGCTGCACACCCCGACCCTCGGGACGGTTCATCGATCGATTCTGCGGTTCCGGCCGGAGGGCCTTCGGTCACCATCCCGGTATCGACTTCGACGATCTCCCCCTCGGCATTTACCGCAAAGCGATCCATCCCCCGGGGCGCCGGTCCGGAGCGGACTTCGCCGGCCCGGTTGAATGTCGAACCGTGACAAGCGCACTCGAATTCGCCGGCTGATTCGCACCAGGAGACCCGGCATCCCAGGTGAGGACACTTCTGCCACAGAGCCACGACTTCATCGTCGATCTTGGTCAGATAGGTCTGCGCGGTGCGGATGTATACGGCAGTGCTCTGCGGGACTTCAGCAGGGGCCACAGTCTTGACCACACCGCCGAGGCCGGACCCGGGCAGCGGCCTCAGCACGTCCCAGGATGTCCAGAAGCCTGCGGCGCCGATCATCACGATGCCGGTTTTCCAGCCCCGGTTGAGAAAGTCCCTGCGATCGATGCCCTTACTCATAGCTCACCGTGCCATTCCTCCCAAGGCCAGACCCATCCCCAATTGGGGCCCCTGAACGCAAAACCGATCAACGTGAGAACGATCCAAGTGACCATAAAGATGGTGAAAGCCGCCACCGCCACCTTGCGGGCGTTTAGCGAAATGGCCGGGCTGCGATCGATATATGGAAGAGCAATGAGGCCACCGATGATCGCTGTCGGCACCAGTACCCCGGCAACAACCGGGTGGAAGAGCGACAACAACTCCTGTAATGCGGCGAAGTACCAGGGGGCCTTCTCCGGGTTCGGCGTTTCGAACGGGTTGGCAACCTCACGCAAAGGAGCATCGAACAGGATCGACAAGATAAGGACGAGCAGCAGGATCGCCAACGCCGCCACCGCGTGACGCACCAGCAGATGGGGCGAGGTCATCACCAAGTCTTGGTCGTCGGGAACCTTCCGTTCCCCAGCGGCTGGAGTCCCTGGAACTATGCCGAGGACACGCTTGCCGTCTTCGACCCGAGGATCAGAATCGCTCATGCCTCACCTCCATCCTCAGCTGCCTGGTCGAACATCGCGTCCTTGCGCCAGCGCCACAGATGGATCATCAGCAGGCCGATCAAGACCGCTGGCAAGACGACCACGTGCAATACGTAGAACCGCAGCAGCGTCTGCGAACCGACTTGCTCACCACCCAGCAAGACCTCACGGACGCCCCCACCGATGAACGGGACAAAATCGGCCATCGAGGAGCCGACCGTCACTGCCCAAAATGCCAACTGATCCCAGGGGAGCAAATATCCGGTGAAGGAGAGCAGCAGCGTCAGCACCAGAAGGATGACGCCGATCGTCCAGTTGGCTTCTCGCGGCGACTTGTACGCACCGCGATAGAACACCCGAGCCATATGGGCCGCGACGGTGAGCACCATGAGGTGGGCCGACCAACGGTGCACATTACGAATGAATTGCCCAAAGGCGACCTGAGTCTGAATGGTCTGCATGTCTCCGTAGGCGCTGGATGGCGATGGGAGGTAGAAGAACATCAGGTAGATGCCCGAGGCCAAAAGCGACCCGAATAGAACTGTTGACACCACCCCCAGGTACCACGAATAGCTGAAGTGGAGCTCCTTGCGTCGCACCTTTACCGGATAGATGTGCAGCAGGAAGTTCGACCAATGGCCGGCAGCCTGATCGCGCTCGGTTACGCGATCGGGACTCCTGAAGAAGGAGCGGCCCACTGTGGTTTCGCGCAGCTTCAAGCGTTTCAAGCGTTTACCTCCACCTTTACCGGCACCGGCAGCGCCCCGACCCCTTGCCAGGTCGACATCGACAAGGCCTTCGTCGGGCACCGCTCGATGCACAGAGCACATCGGATGCACTTCGACTCATCGAGGAGCAAAGCTGTCCCCTGCTCTCCCGATCCGAAGTCGCCCGCAGGCACGATAGATATCAGATTGAAAGGACAGACATCGACACACAGGCCACAGAGCACGCAAGCACCGACGTCGAGCTGAATATTTGAGAAGCAGCGCAAGCAGCGCGAGGCTTCGGCTCGTGCTTCGGCCTCGGTAAAGCCGGTCTCGACCTCGGCCAGACCGATCCGCCGCTCACTGGGGAGGCTCGGAATCTCCTGGCGCGGGATCCGGTCGTAGAGGTCATCCAGCCGATGGAAGCTGTTGAGCGGGATCAGAGTTCCATCCGCCTCCGCCTCATCATCACCACCGAGCGCGCGGTGGACATTTTCTGCCACCTTGCGTCCTTCGGCGATCGCATCGATAAGGAGCCGGGGCCCGAATGCGGCGTCGCCGGCGGCCCAGACGTTGGGCAGCGAGGTGGCGAATGTCTCCGGATCGACCTGAATAGTGCGTCGAGGCGAGATCGCGGGTCCAGAGTCACCGCCCAGGGCGTCGAGGTCGATCGACTGGCCTATGGCGATGATGACGGTGTCGGCCTCGATCGTCTCCTTTACCTCGAGGTCGAACGTCGGGGAGAACCTTCCCCCCTCGTCAAACACCGACAACACCTCTACGGTCGTCAGGCCGGTGACCGAGCCGTTCTCGACCTCGATCTGATGCGGACCGAGACGGTGTTTGAACTCGATTCCCTCGATCTCGGCTTCCTCGATCTCAAAAGAGGCCGCAGGCATCTCTTCGACGCTCTCCAGAGCGACAATCGTGATCTCCTTGGCGCCAGCACGGGCCGCGGTGCGAGCGACGTCCACGGCATCCGAGAGGTTGGAATCTGCTTCGACAGCCACCAACTCGCCGGACTCGCCATTTCCGCCGTATTCAGCTGCACGTAGGGCGGTTCGAGCCGCATCCATCGCAACGTTGCCGCCACCGATGACAACGACCTTCTCCCCGACATCGGCCTTGAAACCCTGATTTACGTTGATGAGGAACTCGATGGCGCGCAGCACGCCGTCGGCCTCATGGCCCGGAATGTCGAGACCCCGGCCGAGCGTCGCACCCAAGGCGAGCATCACCCCGTCGTGACGCTGACGAAGTTCGTCGAGGCTCACGTCAACACCCAACTTGGTGCCGAACTGCACGTCGACCCCCATACCGATGATCGCGTCGATTTCGGCTTGAACCAGCGCACGATCGAGGCGGTATTCGGGTATGCCAAGCACCATCATTCCACCGAGAATCTCGGTGGCCTCGTAGACGGTCACCTGATAACCGTGCAGCCTGAGGTCGTGCGCAGCAGCAAGGCCTGCCGGACCACCGCCGACAATCCCGATCGACTCCTTGCGCTCCGGTCGATCCATCGCCACTACGGACGTTTGGTAAGGGCTGGCTTCGGGGCCGTACTTTTCGGTGACGAACCGCTTTAGTGCCCGAATGGCGATCGGTTGGTCGACATCACCCCGTCGGCAGGCGTCCTCACACGGAGCCGCGCAGACCCTCCCACACACTGAGGCAAAAGGGTTTGGCA
>CAXMOL010000124.1:0-25586 GCA_964194935.1 uncultured Kiloniellaceae bacterium | reverse complement strand
GGACCGAAGAACCCCCGGATGCGCCACAACCAAAGATTCGAATCCAAGAGATCCCAGACGTGTCGATCCAAACCGAAGACATCCCCGACCCGCCACAACCACCGGCCTTGGTTGAATGGACGCCTGAGATGCCCATGGAATCAGTCGAAATCGAAGAGATGACAGCCGTCCCAGAAACGCCTGCCTGGATAGAAGACATTCCTCCAACACCGCATGTGCCAGGTCTGGTAGAAGAGATCCCAGACGTGTCAGAAGCGCCGGCACCGGTGAAAGAAACAGCGGAGACACCGCCAATCCATCAAGAGAGCCGAGACGAGCCAGAAACGCCGACGTGGATGGAAGACGCCCCGGATGCGCAACAACCACCGGCCCCGATGGATGACATCCCTGACCCGCCACAACCACCGGCCTTGGTCGGTTGGACGCCGGGAATGCCCGAGGAATCACTCCAAATCGAAGAGATCACAGACGTGCCGATCCAAACCGAAGACATCCCTGACGCGCCACAACCACCGGCCTTGGTCGGTTGGACGCCGGGAATGCCCAAGGAAGCAGCCCAAATCGAAGAGATCACAGCAGTCCCAGAAACGCCTACCTGGATAGAAGACATTCCTCCAACACCGCATCTGCCAGGTCTGGTAGAAGAGATCCCAGACGTGTCAGAAGCGCCAACCTGGGTGGAAGAGATCGCCGCCACACCAGCCGCGCCTACCTGGGTGGAGCAGATTCGGGACACGTCAGATACCCCGACCTGGATGGAAGAGATTCCGAACGAGTCACAGGCACCAATTCTGATGGAAGAGATTCCGGACACGCCAGAGGCGCCGGTCCGAGTCGTAGAAGGCCCTTTCGACTTTCTTGGGTTGGAAGGGCAGGACCAGCGCCTCTGAAGGCCTGCGAAGCGTCGTTACGGAGCTTCCTCCATGACCTCGACCTCAACTACGAGGTCATCGGCCGTAGCAAAATGCAGCGTCACATCGAACTTCCGTCCGAGTTCGAAAGGCTCCGCCAGGTCGATGAACATGATGTGATACCCGCCGGGTTGAAGGGTCAAGCCCTCGCCTGCCGGAACCGGGATCGACTGGGTCTGCTGCATCATCATCGCCCCATCGGCATCCATGATCATCTCGTGGGTCTCGGCACGTGAGGCGATAGAACTATCCACCGTCGCTCCGACGAGAGCGTCGTCGGCCGGAGACGTCAACACCATGTAGGCAGCGCCATTGGCGGCCGTCTTCGGACTGGTCCGCGCCCACTGCCCGTCGGCGGTGACGCCGTCCGCATCATCGCCACACGCAGCAGCCACAAGCATCAGAGCAGCTACCACGGCTGCAATCCTGAGTGCCTTCATTCGTAAACCTCCACCTTGTTTCGGTTCTAAGGAGGAAGTCGCCCAGGGACGCGACCTGGTTCCCGCTTTTCGAAGGAGGACTCAGGCAGTCAAGACCGAGGCGAGCGTCTCGGCCTCAAGCAGCTGGTTTCGGGCTCGTGCCACCCGCGAACGGATGGTCCCAATTGGGCAACCGATCGCATCGGCCGCCTCTTCGTAGCTGAGACCGACGAGTTGGGTAAGCACAAAAGCTTCGCGGCGATCGGAGTCGAGGCCCTTCAAGAGGTCATCGATTTCCAACCACGAGGTGTCCCTGTGGTGATCGACACCCGAACGCTGCCGGAGGCGTTCGTCGAGCCTCCGTTGTCGAACCGACCGGCGCGTGGAATCCACGCACACACAACGAGCTATCGAGAGCATCCAGCTGCGGACTGATCCGTCGCCGCGGAATCGGTGCAGGGAACGTAGTGCGCGCTCGAACGTCTCTTGGGTGAGGTCGTCGGGATCAGTGGGAGCACCGAGGAACCGGCACAGTCTCCAGACGTCGGAGTGGGTCTCGACAAACAGGTCGTTCAGGGCCTGGCGATCACCGGCCTTGGCCCGAAGAGCTGAGACAGTTAGACGATCCACATCTACATTCTATAAAGGACCCGGGAACCATCAGACCACCTCCCAGCGACAGGACCTGCATGGATTGCATGACCGCACGCGAACTCGTTTCCGCCCAGATAGACGGTGACGCCGGCGAGAGCGACGAACTCGATGCCCATCTCGAGACGTGTGCTGAATGCACTGCATGGAAGGAGGAGGCACATGGGATGGCCCGCCGGATGATGCGCCCGGCAACGGACACTGAGCCGCGTCGCGACTTTTTCCCAACCGCCCCAAAAGGCTTCACCGGCTACCGCGTCATTCGCCTCATACTCATCTGGATCGGGGTCCTGCTCATCGGGTGGAACATCCCTGACCTATTCGCTGGCGGTGTCGACGTCACCCTCATCCATCTGACCCGGCACCAGAGTTCCTTCAGCATGGCGTTGGGCGCGACATTCCTCTTCGTCGCCTGGCGCCCCGATCGTGCCTACGGGATGGTCCCCGTGGCGGCGGTCTTCGCAATCGCCCTTGCCGGGGCGACGGTTGACCTCGTGTTCGGGGCGAGCAGTCTCAAGCGAGAGTCCATCCACCTTGTCGAAATCCTCGGCCTGGTGCTGGTGTGGGTGCTTGGTATCAGTGCCGGTCCTGGGCGGAGAAGTCAGCCAGCCCAGCGACCCACTGCCGTCGACGACGACTCCTGAGCCCCAAGGCCTCCGCGGTAGGCAACCAGCGCCGTGGTGGCCTGAAGAACGTGAAAACCCCTACGAATCTCCGCCGAAGCATCGACCCCTAGGGGTTTCACAGTCCCTCCGCTGAACTGCACCTTTCAGCGCAATCCCTCGGGGGGACGCCGAGCCGACATTGCTGCCGATTCGACCGCTCTCCACCGGTCCAACCCCGAAGGGCAAGCCCGGCTTCGAGCCGTGGCCCCGTGGCACCGAAGTGAGCCCGAAGACCCTCTCCGGCGACCCCCTTGCGGAGGAGTTCCCCGGGACCGCCTCCCCATCCCCTTGCGGTTCTGAGGAGGAGTGCCAGCAACTTACGTCCGGACCCCACAGCCGTCAAGCAGAATCGGTATCAAGATTTCGCGTCTCAATTCGAGATTTCGCGACTGAGTTCGGAGGTTGAATTCGAGTCCGATACGCTCGGTCCGCATGCAGCGGTCCCTCCTCAACGCCCGATTCATCCGGGCCTGGCTAGTGAGCCTCTTCGGTGGTCTCGCCTTCTTCCTCTTTGTGCACTTTCCCGGCTACATCGAGGACCTGGGTGGTTCCGAAGTAGAGATAGGCCTCATCGTCGGGTCAACCGCGTTGGCTGCCATCCTCATTCGACCGCGGATCGGAATAGGAATGGATCGTCGTGGCCGGCGACCCATGATTCTGGCCGGAGGGGCGTTGAACATCGGCGTCCTGCTGCTCTATCTGACGATCAACTCGCTCGGACCGTGGGTCTACGTCGTCCGGGTCCTCCACGGCTTTGCAGAAGCGCTGCTATTTGCTTCGATCTTCACTTACGCCGCCGACATCTTGCCGGATGGCAACCGGACCCAGGGCCTGGCTCTATTCGGAATCTCGGGAATGCTCCCGATCGCACTCGGCGGTCTTCTCGGCGACTTTGTCCTCGAACGTTGGGACTTCGACGCGCTGTTCCTGACGTCGGTGGGGTTTGCCGCTGTCGCCTTCTTGCTTTCACTGTCTCTGCCGGAGGCCATTGAGCCGACGGGGCGATCGGGGGGGAGTTCGTTCCTCGCCCCTCTCCGCCAGGCGAACCTGCTCCCATTGTGGTGGATAACAGTGGTGTTCTCGCTGGCGCTGACCGCATACTTCACTTTCCTCCGAACGTTTGTCGATGAGACGGGAATCGGCACTGTCGGTGGGTTCTTTGCTGCGTATTCGGCAACAGCAATCCTCCTCAGAATCGCCACGGGGTGGCTGCCTGATCGGGTCGGGCCAAAGAAGGTCCTGTACCCGGCTCTCGTACTCTTCGCTGCTGGTTTCGTCGTTTTGGCGGGCGCCGATTCCAACAGCGCGGTGCTTCTTGCCGGGACCTTGTGCGGGGCCGGCCACGGGTACGCCTTTCCGATTCTGTACGCCTTGGTGTTTGCCAGAGCGGAACAGAAGAACAGCGGTTCGGCGTCGGCGATCTTTACCGGTCTGTTCGATGTTGGGACACTGATCGGGGCTCCAACATTTGGGTGGCTCATCGCTGCGTTCTCATACAAAACGATGTTTCTCGTGGCTGCCGGGTGGGTCCTCGTAGGAGGTCTTGGCTTTGCGCTCTGGGATGGTGATCTCCGTCGGCGAACCTCACCCCATGTCCGCCAGCAATAGCGCCGGCGTTCCCAAGAACAACTACGCCTCGGTCGAACTACACACGTGTCACTCCGGTGTCGTATAGTCCGAAGCATGGGACTCGAGACACTCTCTCCCAGCCGGGCAGGCGATTTCAAGCACTGCCCCCAACTGTTCAAGTTCCGGGCAATCGACCGACTCCCCGAGCCGACGACGGTCTATCAAGCCCGCGGCACCACCGCTCACCTCGCGCTGCAGCGCCTCTTCGATCTGCCGGCCGATGGGCGCAGTCCCGAAGTGCTTTACGACCTCTTTCGCCAAGCATGGGCCGAGTTGCGCGGCGATGACGAGTTCGAAGGTTTGTTCGCCTCGGTAGAAGAGGAACGCGCCTGGGGCATCGAGAGCCTCGAACTCCTGGCCAACTATTTCTCAGTAGAAGACCCGACATCCTTTGATCCGCTCGACCGCGAACTCGACATGCTCGAGGACCTCGATGGGATCACGATCAGAGGCATCCTGGATCGGATGGAAGAGTCCCCGGATGGACGGCTCATCATCACCGACTACAAAACCGGCAAGGCCCCGCCCGAGCGGTACGCCATCCCGGCCTTCTTCGCATTAAAGATCTATGCGCTTCTGATTCGTCGGCGGACCGGCCGCACTCCCGACGCCATCAAGCTCATGTACCTGAATGGTCCAACCGTTTACGAGATCCCGGTCACCGACGGACAACTCGATGCGATGGATCGGCAGTTGCGAGCCCTGTGGTCGGCGATCGACCGAGCCATTGACGAAGACAAATTCCCGACGCGGGTGGGCCGACTGTGCGACTGGTGCTCGTTCCAGGAAATCTGCCCGGCGTTCGCAACGACGCCAGAACCCGACCGAATCCTCACCGTCGCCTAGGCGGCACCCGGGTCCGCGCTCCTTGATACCTCCGAGTACGTTGCGAGGATGAACGCCAACGAATCGGCCAACCCCCCAATTGCCAAACCGAGGCTGAGAGGCTGGCTTCATGCGGGAATGTTCCCCGTCGCTGTCGTCGGCGGGATCGTCCTGGTGGCTCTGGCAGGTACGCGCAACGAGCGAATCTCGGTCGCCATATTTGCGTTGACCGGTGCTCTGTTGTTCGGCACCAGTGCCCTGTTCCACCGCGGCTTGTGGTCTCCACGTGCCTATCGGTTGCTGCGGCGGATGGACCACTCCAATATCTTCTTGATCATTGCTGGCACGTACACGCCATTTGCCGTCCTGGCTCTGCCCACCTCCAAGGCCCGGGTGCTGTTGTGGATGGTGTGGCTCGGAGCATTGGCCGGGGTCGCATTCAGGGTCTTTTGGGTTGGCGCCCCTCGATGGCTGTATACGCCTGTATACGTTGCGCTGGGTTGGGTTGCCGTGTTCTATCTTCCCGACCTGCAGACCGGTGCCGGCTCTGCCGCTGTCATATTGATCGTGGTCGGCGGAGCCTTATACAGCGTCGGAGCGCTCGTATACGGTACGAAGCGCCCGAATCCGTACCCCGGTTGGTTCGGATTCCATGAGGTGTTCCACGCGTTGACGATCGCTGCCTTCACCGTTCACTACGTGGCGGTTTCGCTGATCGTCTATTCGTAGCTACAGCTCCAGCCGAATTAGAAATCCGCGTCGGAGAAGTCCCACACACGCAGTTCTCCCGGATCGAGCCGAACCAGAAGCGGGCTCCAACTGGATGACTCAAGCCATTTCTCGGCTTTGGATGCGCCCAGGTACTTGGAGGCCAAGCGACGTTCGACTTCATCCGCTCCCTCGCTGGTCAGAACGGCATTGGTGCGAAGTTCGACTCCTCGATAAGGGGGGTCGTTGTCGTACACGACAAGTGACGCTCGACTGTCGCGCGCCAAATGACGCGCCTTGACGTCTCCGTCAGCCACAACCACGTTGAAGCCGCCGTCGGCCCACTCGTACCACACCGGAGAAAGCCTCACGGCTCCATCCGATCCGTACGTCGCCAAGGTCGCCAGTACACGATCCGAGAGAAACCCAGACAGATCCTCAACACTCAGGTCAGTACGCATCGGGCGATCCTATCGGTCACGAAGCCGACGCAGATCCGAGTGGAAGACATCCGAAACGCGCTCAGTCCGCCAAGGCGTCGGCCGCAGGGCGCAGAACGACGACGGGATGGGCAGAGCGCGCCACCACGCTCTTCGTGACGCTCCCGGCAAAGATGCGAGCAAGGCCGGATTTGCCGTGAGTGCTCATGACCACCAATCCGTCTCCCCTGGCGAAGTCCAGAATCGCATCCGCAGGGTCGGAGATGTGAAGTACCTCGAATTGCGTCTCCAGATCCGACTCGACGGCCGCTTCGCGCGCCAACACCCGCACATATCCCGACTCGGTGGCAGTGGCCTCGGAACCGAGTTGCGCTGCCATCGCACGCTGGGATTCAACAGAAACGACGGTGACGATCCACAGAGGTAGCCCGAGAAATCCCGCGAGCGCACCGGCCGGCTTGATCGCAGCCTCGGACCGCGCCGAGCCATCCACCGGAACGATGACACGGTTCAGACCCTTCGAGACAGAAGGATCGGCCTTAGGTCCAAGAAGAACGACCGGGCGATCGATCCTTCGAACTACATCCTCTGCAATCGAGCCGAAGTGACCCTTATGCGGCAACAGCGACGCCGCGGTCGTCATACAGACGATGTCGCGGGGGCCAGTGGCAGCAACAATCTCCCCGGCGACGTCCGAGCTGGGGGTGACATCCACGGCCGTAGCGGGGCCAGTAATCCGCTCGGCGAGTTCTGCGAGTTGCGCAGCCCGCTCCCCAACCTCGTCTTCACTATCAACGACGCTCAGAAGACGAACTCCGCCCGCGATACGATTCGCCAACTCAACCGCGGTATCGATCGAGCGGCCTGCATCATCGACATCATCCACCGGCACGATGAGCCACCTGGCAGGCTCCGCCCCAACGCCGTTTCCCATCTCAACACCGTCCTCTCAGGTCACGATCAGGTCACGAGCCCATTCTGACACCAGAGGCACTGATCGGTAGGGCCGTCCGACCGGGCGCCATGCCCGACATGCCTTTCCCCAGCGTCACCGAAAGCCAAGGATCGCGTCAGCACACACTATTGACGAGCAACGCCTCACGCGGGTGACATCCCATCGCCGTCCGCCAGCGCGCACCATCACCGTGATGTCGAAAGAAAACCCTCCAGTCGCTCTATCTGACCGCCAAGATCGACCGGATTCTGTGTTGGTTCCGGTGGTGGCGCGGCTAGAGGTAGCGTCACGTCCGATGAAGCCCTATCTCCTCACCGCATGGGACGAACTCGCCGACCGCGTACCGACCGGGTTCGTAGTTGAGGGCCTCGACTTGGTAGCGGTGCGATTCGATGACGACCACTCGGTTCTCTACGGTCGTTGCCTTCACCGGGGCGCGCTCATGGCCGACGCCACCGTCGAGGCCGACAACCTCGTCTGTGGCCTTCATCGCTGGGACTACGAGTACCGCACAGGTGTTTCTGCGTACAACAACGATCAACGGCTCGATCGCTTTGCGTCGTGGGTGGATGATGGCTCCGTCTTCGTCGATCTCGACGAGATCCGTGCTTGGCTGGCCGATCACCCGCAACCCTTCAATCGATCCTCGTACCAGGGCGCGTTTCAGGATCCACACGGGACACCCGACGAACCGCATGTCGGACTCATCCGACAGCTCGCCGACGAGGGGCTGTCCAAGGTCGGCCACCATGGCCCGATCGTCTCGATGGGGGTTTCAAGGCTCGATCTTCCGCAGTGGGATGACATTCAATTCATCACGGCGCAACTCGCCCGCCTTCCCGAGATGGATGACGCAACCGTCGAAACGGAAGTTGTCATCGGACCCGGGGCGGAGCGTCCGCTACGGCTTGCGATTCCGCTGTTCGTCTCCGACATGAGCTTTGGCTCTTTGTCGGCCGAGGCCAAGATCTCGCTAGCCCGAGGAGCCGAACTGGCCGGAACAGGGATCTGCTCCGGAGAAGGAGGAATGCTCCCCGAAGAGGAGGCCGCCAACTCGCGCTACTTCTACGAACTGGCCACAGGAATGTTTGGTTGGTCGTTCGATAAGGTGATGCTGGCCCAGGCCTTTCACTTCAAATTGGGCCAGGGTGCGAAAACCGGAACCGGCGGCCACCTTCCAGGCCCCAAGGTCACCGGTCGGATCGCTGAGGTGCGCGGCTTGGAACCCGGCACACCGGCGATT
Organism: uncultured Kiloniellaceae bacterium; assembly: GCA_964194935.1. Classification (GTDB taxonomy): domain Bacteria; phylum Actinomycetota; class Acidimicrobiia; order Spongiisociales; family UBA11373; genus JACZWZ01. Next base: position 17,140 of record CAXMOL010000124.1, on the reverse strand, counting down.
TCTCCGCCACGATTCGAACAGTTCTCGACACCAGGCGACTTCTCCGCTTTCGCCGCCCGGGTGAGAGAGGCCACCGGCGGCATTCCTATTGGATTAAAGATGTCGGCCCAGCACATCGAGGACGACATCGACGCGGCGCTGGAGGTCGGTATCGACTACCTCATCCTTGACGGTCGGGGCGGCGGCACCGGCGCGGCCCCGGCGCTTTTTCGCGACAACATCTCTGTGCCCACCATCCCCGCCCTCGCTCGCGCCCGGCGCCATCTCGACAGTGCTGGTGCAGATGAGGTTTCTCTCATAATCACCGGCGGTCTGCGCACTCCCGCCGACTTCGCCAAAGCGTTGGCGCTCGGAGCAGATGCCATCGCCATCTCGAACAGCGCCATGCAAGCGATCGGTTGCATCGGGATGCGCGCCTGCTCGACGAATAATTGCCCGGTCGGCATCGCCACCCAGCAAGAGCACCTCCGAGCGCGCCTCCCGATGGACGCGGCAGCAGAGCGACTTGCCCGGTTCTTGGAGTCGAGTACCGAACTGATGGCCGTCATGGCCCGCGCTTGCGGTCACACCGACCTTGCCGAATTCTCGCTCGGCGACCTGACAACCATCGATCGAGAGATGCACCACATCAGCGGAGTCCAGTTCGGCGGCGTTAGTCCGTAGGACTCGCCGAAATTGCTGCGGGGGCCGGCCTCAGGTGCCCAACCGGGCCAAGTCTTCCCGAACCGACAGGCCTGGAGCCTGCCGTAGAGTTGGCCGACACGCCGCCAGCCGGGAACGATTTCTAGGGGACCGCCATGACCAAGTCGAGTGAGCGGGTTCCTCCAGCTCGCCGCTTCGTTGGTTGGCGGATCGCCATCCTGGCGACCATTGCCGCAGTCATGACTGGACCGGGCCAGACTATCGGCGTCTCGGTGTTCGTCGATCCTCTCATCAATGGTCTGAGCCTCACCCGATCCCAGGTGTCGACGGCATACCTCATTGGCACTCTGCTCGGCGCCGCTGGCCTTCCGTGGGTGGGTCGCTGGGTTGATCGAATCGGAGCCGGGAGAGCCATGACGATGATTGGGCTGGCATTTGGCGCCGGCCTGGTGGCGATGAGCGGGGTCCAAGGGTTCGTGACTCTGGCGATAGGTTTCACGCTCATTCGATTGCTCGGACAAGGATCGCTTTCCCTCGTGAGCACAGTGGTGGTGACGCACTGGTTCCATCGCAGGAGGGGGTTGGTCTTCGGAGTGATGATGACGACGGTCAGCGCCCTCATGAGCTTGTCGCCGATCTTCCTCAATCTCGCTATCGAGGCATACAGTTGGAGGACCGCCTGGCTCCTAGCGGCGGCAGCGGTGTGGTTGATAGTGGTGCCGGTCGGCTATTTCGGAATCGTTGATCGGCCGGCCGACGTCGGCCAACATCCCGACGGCGATATTGCGCCTTTGGTCACCGACGCCGGGGAGTCCCCGGTCCGCTCGCATTCCAGACGAGAAGCGGTGGGAGAGGCTCGCTTCTGGTTGTTGAGCCTTACCGTCGCCACAACGTCCATGTTGTACACCGCCGTCAATTTCCATCAGATTTCCATACTCGGTGAAGCGGGGCTTTCATCGACTGAGGCGGCCATCATGTTCCTTCCTCAGGTGGGAGGAGCGATCCTGGCCGGCTTGGTGGTTGGCGCGTTGTCCGATCGGATTCCCGTTCGCTTCTTGCTGGCAACGTCCATGGCGCTGATGATGGCCGCACTGCTACTCATTCAAGTGATCGAGCCAGGCTGGCAAGTGATGCTGTACGTCGTGACATTGGGAGCCGCCGGCGGAGCCCAAAGGCCTCTGGCGGCGACCGTGCTCCCCCGTTGGTTCGGTCTTGCCAATATCGGCGCCATACAAGGCATCTCCTTCTTCATCGGGGTTGGAGCGTCGGCCATCGGGCCTGTATGCCTCTCGCTAGCCCGCACTTGGACTGGTGGCTACAGCTCCGCCACGCTGATCCTGGCGGCCATTCCGCTGGCGGTCGGTGCGGCGTCCCTGGTAGCCACCACACCCGTAGCTGAGCCAACGCCCAGCCGATAACGAGACGTCAGCGCCCCATCCCCCACTGCTCGTAAATGTCACCAGAGGTGGCCCGCGGCGTCTGCCGCGTCTTCGTGCTCTTAACGCGAGCTATTCGGGCTGGAACAGCGCCAGGGTGTTGCCGTCCGGGTCCTTGAACCAAGCCGACGTGCCGATACCCGGAGTCGTAGCGACATGGTCCACAGTCTTGAACGTCGGAAAGTCGTAGTCCTCGAACACCACACCGCGAGCAACCAACTGAGCGACGTCCGCCGCCACGTCATCCGACCAGAAGCGCACCTGGGTGTGATCGGCCTGGTTCGGTCCGGGACGGCCATAGATGAGTAGGGAAGTACCGTTGCCGCAATCGAACAGCAGATGGTTGTCGATCGTTTCAGGTGAGAGCGTCAGGCCGACCTTGTTCTCGTAGAAGTCCTGGCTCTTATCCAGGTCGGTCGAACAAAACACCGCCGAGGCTCTGGCGTTTCCGATCATGACTACCCCTCAGGTGATCGCGGCCTCTTGGCGGAACGATGTGCCACCTGACCGACTGTGGCGGCCAACCTAGCGAGGGTGGCAAGTCACTACCTCGAAGGGCGTTGCCGCACCATCCCCCACTTCTCGTAAACGTCACCAGAGCAGGTTGGCGCGGCCTCCACTCACGGACCCAGTAGATCCCAGCGATTCCCGAAAATGTCGACGAAGACGGCTACCTGCCCGTAGGCCTCTCTGCGGGGCGCCGTCACGAACTGCACGCCAGCGGCGACCATCCGATCGTAGGTCGGCACAAAGTCATCAACTCGGAAGAAGAAGCCAACCCTCCCAGCAACCTGGTTTCCGACGACACGCGCTTGAGTGCTGCCGTCGGCGCGAGCAAGGAGGATGCCTGTCTGTCCTCCAGGCGGTCGCACGACGACCCACCGCTTGGGCCGACCGTCGTTGGTAACGGACGGTGAATCCTCGACGAGCTCGAATCCGAGGACTCCCACGAAGAACTCGATCGCCGGGTCGTAGTCGTCGACGACGAGAGTGACCAACTCCAGAAACGGCATCGAACCAGTCTCCCAGGTAATCGACGCCGAAGGGCTGAGAGACAGCACCACACCATCCGCCACTGCTCGGAAAGGCCATCAAAGCCAGGCCGTGTCGCCGAATGTCGTCGGATCGGTGGCCCAGCCCCCGGGTCGTACACTCGCGGCATGGCAGACACGTTCGTCTCCAACGCCTTCGAAGTACCCAACTCGTTCGCGGGCCCTGGGTTTCGGCTGGAGCCTCTGGGTCCGGAACACAACGAACGGGATCACGAGGCGTGGATGTCGAGCATTCCACACATACGATCAACGCCTGGATTCCCGGACGGATCCTGGCCAACGCCGATGTCGCTGGAGCGCAACCGCCAAGACCTCGTGAGACACGCCCGGGACTTCGAGATGCGCCAGGGGTTCACCTACACGATCCTCGACGATCAGGCTGTCATTGGCTGCGTCTACATCTACCCGAGTGATCTAGCAGGCCACGACGCTGAGGTGAGCTCGTGGGTCAGAGAGAGCAAAGCGGAACTGGACACAGTCGTCTGGACGGCCTTGACGGAGTGGATCGGGATGGCCTGGCCCTTCTCCGACCCCTACTACGCCGAGCGCCTGTAACACTCGGACGCCTCATCCAGCGTGCGGGAAGGTCACCAAAGGAAGCACTGGCAAGCGGTTCGACGTGCCTGTTACAGACCTCCGGTCAAGAACACCGATCGGTACGCTGAACGCATGGTCGCAAAAACGACTGCAATCTTCTTGGTGGCCGTCCTAGCTGAGTTAGGTGGCGTGTACGCGATTTGGCGATGGCGCAGAGTCGGAGCGTCCATCTGGCTGGTGCCCATCGGCTTGTCTGCTCTGCTGGCCTACGCCGTCGTCCAGACATACCAGCCCGAAACCAGCTTTGGTCGTCTGTACGCTGCCTACGCCGGTGTCTTCTTGCTCGGTGCAATGCTGTGGGGCTGGGTACTCGACGGGCTGAGACCAGACCGCTTCGACTCAATCGGAGCCATTCTCGTTGTCGCCGGCATCACAATCATCCTGTGGGGCCGCGTCCTCTTCAACTGAACCGATCGCCAGGTCAGATCACCCGGGCAGTGTTCGGAATTGTTACATGGGGCTGATAACGCGAGTAGGCCCTACGGCCCGCACCGGGGTGCTAGCTGCGTACCGCAGTTGATTTGCGATAACGGGGTTCAGGCGCGCGCACATCTTCGAGGACCACGAAAGCGTCCGGGTTGATCACACGAATGACCTCGATAGCCGCTTTGGACATACGGCGAGGGATCACTGTGAACGTCAGTCGCACATCGCCGTCACGGCCCTCACCGTTGAGGACGGTCACCTTGAAGCCCTCCTCCCGCAGAGCTGAGGCAACCTGCGGGCTGTCGATAGGAGCCACGACGCGCAGGATCGTCGTGCCCACGGCCAGCCAACGCTCCAGAGTGACCCCCAACACCGTGCCTCCAGCAAATCCAGCGGCGAAGGCCACAATGCGTACCGGGTCGTCCAGATTGTTAATCACCTGCCCAGCAGCGATCACCCAGGTGAGCGCTTGGAAGAATCCCACCAGCCCGGCTTGCCACTGAATCCCGCGGGTGAGCAGCACGATGCGCAGTGTCCCCAGCGACACGTCAACGAGACGCAGCGAGAAGACCAGGAGTCCGGCAAGGAAGAGGTCCACAGCCGTCGCATCTTATGCCCCACCGCGCACAAGTTCAGCCGGGCGAATTGGGTCAGCGGTGACAGCACCGCATCATCCCCCAACGTGATGAAAAGTCACTTGAGGGACGGGGGCAGTTACCTCGTCGCTTCTCCGAGGTAGCGTGCGCCGCCGTCAAGCGTCGGAGAGGTTCACGATCTTTCCTTGACAAAGCACCCGCGACAATGCCCAGCGTGGGACAATTCGGTTTGACTGCCATCTCGGTGGTCGGCTTGGAGGCACCGATGGGGAACAAGGACAAGGGCGGCAGCCACACCAAGAAGGTGGCCGCTAAGAGCCTCAAGGAAAAACGCGCCGCCAAGAAGGCCAAGAAGAGCTCATAACTGTTTGGGGAAGAGTCCCGCCACAGCGCCGCACCCTCCCCCACGATGCGTAAATGTCATCAGAGGGTTGACGGCCGCGGTTCGGCAGATCTGACCCCGGTCAGGCTCCTCTCGACACCACGAAGCCCGCTCGTCGAAACACCGTCTCAGACGGCAGATTGCCGTCGGTGATCCACGCTGCCACCTTGTCATGGCCCTCGGCTGCGAGCAGATCCAGCGATGCCTCAAGCAACCGGGAGGCGATTCCTTGATTCTTGCTGCGAGCGGCAGTCATCACATATCCGATGATCGGACGATGGTCCCCTCGACTGACAAGACAGGCCGAGACAATCTCTCCGCCAGTGCGTCCGACCAAGGAGCACGAGAGCATGGGATCCCCGTCGAGGTAGCCGCGTACCTCGGCTCGAGCCTCATCGATGGTCTCGCCCTCGTAGTCGATGGTGTCCAGATAGGCGTTGAGCATGAGAACCGCCAACGCTTCGTGGTCGTCAGTGGAAGGAGGCTTCATCTCAAGATTGGGAGCCTCCCCCGCGAAGGGGCGGTATGAGGCCAGATCCAACACATATTCGAATCGCAGCACAGGAGCGACCTTAGGTACTCAGACCTCCAGTCACAGCACCTCCACCATCCCCCAAGGTGACGAAATGTCACTTGAAGAATCTTCCTGGTCAGGCTTCGCTGTTGGGGAGGTCTTGAGAGTCGTGTGGTCTACCTGGTCCCGCTTAGCTCAGGGTGATGTGGGCGGCGAGGAGTGCGCCGCTCATGACGAGCTCGATGACGAGTGACGGGACGACGGCTTTGTGGAAGCCATCAGTGGCGATGCTGACGATTCGACCGACGGCGACGGCGGCCATCACGGTCGCAGCAGCGAGGAACCAAGTGGTGTCGTCGGTGGCTAGTCCAGCGACGATCATGGTGACGAAACCGAGGAAGACGCCACCGAGGACGCCACGGATCTCGCTGAGGCCCGGGATACCGATGGGTGTAAGGCCGACTGCGTCGCCCATGTTGGCGGGCATGAACATGGATCGGATGCCGAGAGCGAATAGTGGGACGGCAATGATGGCGACGATGACTTGCATTGCGGTTTCCATGATTAGCCCCTAGTTAGTGGCGACCTATCAGGATATTGGCATCCGCCAACGTGACGAAATGTCACTTGAAGAATCTTCCAGTCTCTGTGTGACGAGTCGGGTAAGGGCAGCCTCGCAGCGACCCCTTTGAACCTGGAAGCCCTGGCACGTCGTGCGTAGTCGCTCTCCGGCGGCTTCTTGGCGGCATGGGTAACGTTCGTTGATCAACTGAGGGGCAGGTTGTGAGGGTTGTCGAGATATGGCGTTATCCGGTCAAGTCGTTGCGAGGGGAGCAGCTGGAAACTGCTGAGGTAGGCCTCAGCGGCTTCGCTGGGGACCGGATACGGGCGGTGGTTGACTCTGAATCAGGCGTTTCGCTGAGCGCAAAGCGGCATGGCGAGTTGTTGCTTTGCCGGTCATGGACTGAAGGAAATGAAGTGTTGGTGGGTCTGCCCGACGGCTCCGAGTTTCCCGTCGATTCGCCTCAGACTGCGGCACATCTCTCGTCACTGCTGGACCGTAGGGTTGAGGTACGAGCTGCCGCGGGTGACAGCCGGGTTCACCATGAATACACGACGGACACGGCAACGGGTGGTGGGGACGCCATGGTGGTTGAAGCCTCTGCGATCGACGCCTTCTTCGATGGGGCTCCTGTTCACTTGTTGACGACTGCGACACTCCGGGAGCTGTCACGCCACGAACCGGGTTCGTCGTTTGTTGGGGCGAGGTTTCGGCCCAATCTGTTGGTGGACGTGGACGAGGACGGCTTTGTCGAGGGCGGCTGGGTCGACAACGACATGCAGATCGGCGAGGTTCCGCTTCATGTTGTTGGCCACAAGACCCGGTGTGTGATGACGACTAGAGCTCAAGGTGATCTGCCCAAGGATGTTGCGGTGTTCAAGACGGTCAATCGTGTTAACGAACGCCGAGCTGGGATTGAACTCGAACCGAACGGCAAAGGCTTGATCCACATCGGTGACCCTGTCGCTGTGACCCAATAGCAGTGTTGTGTGAGTGTATGACTGAGGGTCTGTTGCTCGGTGTTGATGCCGCCACCGTGGTGAACGTCGTGTCGGCTGTTGCGATCGTTTTCGGTGTCATGTTTGGAGTGATCCAGCTCCGCCAGGCCGCTGCGAACCGACGTGACGCTGCAGCAGTAGATGTTGTGCGAACCGTGCAAACCCAGGAGGTGCGGTTAGCTGTCAGAAGTATCCTCAAGCTGCCCGATGACGCCGACCCGGCGGTGGTCCGAGGCGATCCCACGTTGCTCGACGCTGCCCTCGCCGTTGATAGCGCCTGCGAGATGTGGGGTTCGATGGTTTACGAAGGAGTCGTAGACCACCAGATGCTCGATCGCATGGTTGGAGGTTGGGTTCGAGAAACATGGTCTCGGCTGGGGCGATGGGTCGAAGCGGAGCGAGTCGAGTTCGACAACCCGAACGTTGGGGAGTGGTGGCAGTGGCTGGTAGAACTCCTTGAGAAGGACCCCGACCCGGGTAAGGCGATCGGTGCTCATGTGGCATATCGGCACAAGCGTCGGCGGTAGAGACACAGCTCCCGACTATTCGAGCTTGGTTACCGATGGCTGCCCAGGGGGCACGCTGGCATCCCCCAGGGTTCGAAAATGTTATATGAGGGCGGTGGGGAGGTCAGGGGTGCTGAGGGGCTCGATCCCAGATCAGCACACCGGTCACGCCTTTGAGGGAGAAGCGGGTCCGTCAGAGTGGGTGTCGACCACAGGAAGCCACATCTCGGCCGCCTCAGCGGCGATCTCGGTAACGGACACGACGTCGCCCTCGCGCTTCTGAGATGAGGCCCATTTCTCCGCAGCATCGTGAGTGGCGAAGAAGTTCACTTGGGGGCACCAGTCTCTTCGGACATCACCGTCGCTGAAGCCGCCCAGGATGAACAGGTGCGCATCGGTCTTCGGCTTGCCGTCTACGAAGGCGATCTCGATGACCTCTCCGGTTTGGGGGTCTGTAGACCGGACGATGCCTGTCGCGTCGATCGCACCAAGTATCCCCACCGCATCCAGGGCGCACCAAGTCCATCTGGTCTCGTTCTTGAGCCCGATCTCGTGTCGTCCCGGAGTGATCGTCAGACCAGCGATCCCCAGAAGTTGACCATCGTCGTCGAACTCAACTCGGCCGCGGTCCGATGCCGATGCAAGGGCCTCCTCGACCCGACGTGCTGATAGTCCGGCGGCGGCCGCCAATCTGCTCACATTGACCGGTTCCCCCTTGTCGAGCAGTAGGCCGAACCCGGCGGCGCGGATCGCAGTGACATCGGGGGGAACGTCTTCGGCGCGGATGTCTCGTATCGACCCGAAGTCCTCGGTCTCGGGGGTCGAGCAGCAGCAGTTGAGTTGTGGCTTCTTGGTCATGTAGAGCCTGTCTTCTCCGCGTTGCTCGGTTCCTAAGAACCACCCTATACCTTCAAGTGGGTTGAAGGTATAGAGTGAAGTCGTGAAAATAGGAGAAGCGGCACGACGAGTCGGGTTGGAGCCGTCGGCGATCAGGTTCTACGAGTCCGCGGCGGTCGTCCCGGCCCCCGGGCGCACCGCAAGCGGTTACCGCGACTACCAGGAAGGGGACGTGGAAACCCTCCGGTTCGTGCACCGGCTTCGATCGCTGGGACTGCCCCTGGATGACGTACGCGGCATCCTCAACCTCTCGCTCAGTGGGCAGGCTCCATGCATGCCGGTGCGCGAGGCAATCGCTCGTGAAGCCGCAGCCATTGACGACCGCATTGCCGACCTGCTCCGCCTACGAAATGAGTTCGCGCGGCTTCAAGAGGAAGCGGCGGATATGACCGACAACTGGCCCGCGTCGTGTGTGTGCCATGTGCTTGACGACAAGGAGCAAGTCAATGAGTGAAGAACGCCCAGTCGGGATAACTCTCCAGTACTTCGATGGCTGCCCCAGCTGGAAGGAAGCAGCCGCACATCTGGATGCCCTGAAGGCCGAGGGCCTCGATATCTCGATCCGCCGCCAATTGATCGAGACTCCTGAGGCCGCTTCCGAGTTCGGCTTTCGCGGATCACCATCCATCGTCATCGATGGCGAAGACCCCTTCGCCGATCCCGACGCGCCGGTTGGCCTGTCGTGCCGCGTGTATCCGACGGACGAGGGTTATGTCGGCTCACCAACTATGGACCAGCTGAGACACGCCATCGTTGCGGCATCCCAGGGCTAATCAATGGTTGCCAACATTGGCCGAGTTGAGCTTGTCGCTCTCATCGAAAACGGAGCCCAACTCGTGGATGTACTTCCCAAGCCGGAGTACGAAGCGCAGCATATCCCGGGAGCCATCAGCTTGCCGCTGAGACAACTCACGGCCGAAACGGTGGAGGTGCTGCGTCGAGACAAACCCGTGGTGGTCTACTGACACGACGGGTTGTGAGACATGTCTCCCCGAGCCGCGTGTCGGCTCGAACAACTCGGTTTCGAACAGGTCTACGACTACACCGCCGGTATCGCCGAGTGGAAGGCCGCAGGACTACCGGTGGATGGCGACGAGAGCCCAGGTCTGACGATCGCGGCTGCGACCCGTCCAGACATCCCGACCGCTGATCCGAACGACACCCTTGGAGAGGTTCATGATCGAACGCTCGCAGCCGGGTGGGATGAAGTAGTCGTCGTCGACTGCGACGGGGTGGTCGTTGGACGGCTGCGGGGCGACCGCTGGGCTGCCGACAGAGCGACACCTGTCGAGTTGGCGATGGAGTCCGGCCCGACCACTGTTCGACCTGACGGGTTACTCGCCGACCTGGTAGGTCGAATGGAGAAGCGAGGGACGCAACTGGTTGTCGTCACCGATCCGCAGGGCGTCTTGATCGGTGCACTCCGTTTCGAGGATGCGAAGCGCCTCGCCTCCGGTGAGGCGGCAGAACGCGTCTGGCGTGACTGCGAAGGCTGCCCAGGGCGCTGGGCAGCGGGCTGATTACGACCGCGGGGTGTACGCGCACCCTGCTCAAGCACTGACATCCCCCAGCGTCCAAGAATGTTATCTGAGGGCGGAGTGGGTAGGTCAGGGGTGCTGAGGGACTCCCGACGTCACACGACACCGGACAGCCGCCCCTCCTCATGGCGAGATCGTGAGGCCAAACGGGACCGCCGGGGTCGGATGATTCTGATATGGGTCCTGAAGCGCTCCCAATGAAAGTTGACCAGGTATTTCGTCTGCAAGGAGACCGTGGGCAGGGATGGTTCCTGATATCTCGTCGGTGCATTCGGGAGTCACATCGATGTGCAGGGCGAGAAGTTCGTCGATCGGTTTCCTGACAGCCCGGGACGCGGTTAGCGTCCCAGCCTGAGATGGACCCATCGGTCACGGCGAGCCTTCCGCTCCTCATCACCCTGTTCGCCATGATTGCCCTGGCGGCCTTCCTTGGCGCCGCCGAGGCGGCTCTGTTGCGGGTCTCGCTGGTGCGCGTCGAGGTGAAGGCGGAGAGCGGTGATCGGGCGGCGGTCAGGGTCAGCCGACTGTGCAGCGATCTAACCCACACGATGAACGCCATACTGCTGTTGGTGCTGCTGCTTCAAGTGGGGGCAGCGGCGATCGCGGGGATCGTGGCGGAGCGCCACTTCGGCAACACCGGGTTGACGATCGGCTCGATCGTGCTGACCCTGGTGATGTTCGTGTACTCCGAGGCAATCCCCAAGACGCTGGCGGTGCGGCGCCCAATGCAGGTGGCACTACGTGTGGCCCTGCCCGTGTCCCTACTCATCAAGCCGGTGCAGCCGGTGGTCTGGTTGCTGGTGCGGTTCGCCGACCTGCAGGCGCCCGGTCGGGGGGTGGAGACCGGGGTCACCGTCACGGAGGCCGAGATCATCCGCCTAGCGGCGGAGGCCGAGGCGGGTGGCGCCATCGACTCGAGCGATCTGGAACTGATCGAGCGGGCGTTCACGGTGGGAGACATCATGACCAGCGAAATCCTTGTCCCCCGGGTGGACGTGGTGGCCGTCGCTGTCGACACCTCGGCCGCTGAGGCGTTGAAGGTCGCGGTGGCCACTGGCCACCGGCGGCTCCCCACCTACGAAGGCGACATAGACGGCATCAACGGGATCGTGCGGATCCGCGATCTGGCGAGAGCGGCGGTCGAGGCGCCCGATCGGCCTGTCTCCGAGTTGCAGCGCGGAGCCCTCGTCGTGGTGCCGGAGTCGCGGCGGGTTATCGACGTGCTGCGCGACCTGCAGCGCAACCGCACGTCGATGGCGGTGGTCATAGACGAATTCGGCGGTACGGCCGGCATCGCGACCGCCGAGGACATCGTCGCCGAACTGGTTGGCGAGATCGGCAACGACTTCACGAGCCCGGTCCTAGAGATCAGCAGAGTGGAGGAGGGCCGCTTGGTGGTCCTCGGCAGCGCCGACCTTCGGGCCTTATCAGAGGCTCTCGGTGCCTCGCTGCCGGAAGGCGACTGGATGACGGCCGCCGGCCTGGTGATCGGCCAGGCAGGAAGGATTCCCGCGGAGGGTGATTTCGTGGAGATCGGCGACCATCGCTTCGAGGTTACTTCGGCTACCCGTCGTCGGGTCCTTCGGATCGAGATAACCGCCAGGAAAGGGTGGGAGCGCGCCACCCTCGGGGAATGATTCTCAAGGACACCGTCTGCGAAACCCGCTAATATGGCCTCGGTTGGGGAGTACCCCACATATGCATCGTCGTCAACACGGCCTCGTGGCCCGGCGATGCTGCCCTTCCTGGGCGGGAGAGACCGACCGATTCGTCTGGCATCGCGACGATCGGAGAGGTCCATGTCCACCCAACGATATTTGTCCAAACGGTCACTTGATCGATTGACGCGCCAATTGATGCAGCGGCGCATCTCGGCTGCTGAGATGGTCGAATCCTTCGCCTCGGAGGCACGCGAAGCTCACGTAACCGCCGACAACAGCGATCGCCTTGACTCCGAGTTCCCGATCGGCACAGGTAGCGAAGGAAGCTTTGCGCTGGCTGCCAATGCCTCCGTAATCGTCGGCGAGATCGATTGTGCATTGAGCCGTGTCGCCTCGGGCGTGTATGGGCATTGCCAGGAATGCGGCGAGACGATCCCTTACAAGCGCCTGAAAGCCGTGCCCGCCACCACTATGTGTTTCGTCTGTCGAAACCGAACGCATCCGCTCAATACGCCCAGCGTGACCGAAAAGAAGGGAGTCCCGGCGTGACCTCGACCCCAATTGCGTCAAAGCCCGAAAGACCCACGATGTCGTTCGGCATCGCGACCGAGCGCTTCTGTCGAGAGGAGCTCCTTATCCAAAGAGGTCAATTGCAGCACCTTCGCGCCCATCTTCAAGGACTGGCTGTGGATGGGAGCGTGAGGCCGGACGCGGCCAAAGTCACGCGCCTTGAGGCCTCAGCCCAGCTGGGCGCCATCGAGGCCCGATTGACGTCCGTTGATGCTGCCCTGAACCGACTGAGGATGGGGCAGTTCGGTCTATGCGGGGAGTGCGGCGACCCGATTCCTGCGGAGCGCTTGGAAGCAATACCCGATGCCGAGTTCTGCATGCTGTGTTGTGAGCGTCGCCGGGGGTCCTCATGAACCGGCAAGCAGGCGCATCACAGCGGGCCCTCGGCTGGCGGGTTCAGAACCTACGGGACTTCAGGGGCTGGTCACAGCAATATCTCGCCGACCGCTTGGAACTCGACCGAACGCGCTTGGGCGATATCGAACGAGGGGACCTGATCCGACGTTGAGCACCCTTGAGGAGATTGCCAGCTGTTTTGATGTGACTATCAGCGACCTACTCGCAGGGTTAGAGCGCCTTTGATGTGCCCGTGATTCTCGGCACAGACACACCAACTGCTTCGCAGCACCGCAGGCTGCTGCGATCGGCCCTTGGACTCGAGTACGCCACAATCGGATGGAACATCGGTGAGGCCGTTCTCACGATCTCCCTCGGCATCGTGGCGGGCTCTCTGGCTCTAATCGGATTCGGCTCGGTATCGATCATCGAGGTGTTCGCATCCTCCGTGGTGGTCTGGCACCTGCTTCCGACCCACCCGATCGACACCCCCGAGCGAACCATCCGGGCGCTGCGCCTGGTTGCCGGGGCATTCGCCGCGCTCGCTGTGGCAGTGACGGTGGCAAGCGTCCGCGATCTCGTGACCGCCCGGCACCCCGGCGAGTCGCCCTGGGGTATCGCCTATCTCGCCGTCACAGCACTCGTCATGTTCGGCCTCGCCGCAGCCAAGCATCGGCTTGCCGCCCGACTTCAGTCAGCACCACTTCGCTCAGAGGCGACCATGACCTTCCTCGATGGGATCCTCTCCACCGCCACAATGACCGGCCTGGCCCTCAACGCGGCCCTCAGTTGGTGGTGGGCAGATCCCGCTGCGGCTCTGCTCGTAGGGATCGCCGCCGCCAACGAAGCCCGCGAGAACTGGCGAGAGGCAGCCGAACTCCAGGAAACCCTGACCCCCAACAGCACCCTCGAGGGAAGCCGCCTACCGCACCCATAGGGCCATTGTGAACTCGAACGGAACTCCCCAGCGGTCAGCTTTCGATCGAGGTGCTGAAGCGCTCCTACTAAACCGCACTTGGTGTTTTGCCGGTCAAGGGTCCGTGTGCGGGGATGGTCCCGGAGGTCCAAAGCCATCGTGCAGCGCGGTTCAGGATGCGACCGTTGATATCGCGTGGTTGGATCCCTGGACACTCGAGGCCACGGTGACGCTGCCCGGCGACAACATCGACATCAGGAGCATGCGCACAGAACTCTCGGGCCTCATCCAGGGCGCCCAAGAAAGAACCATCGCCCAGTACTTCGACGTCGCCATCTGGACCGCCGAGTCGTAGACAGGCACGTTCATCTACTGTTGTACGAACGACAACACCCAGTGGACGCCGTGGTACGGCTTTCAAACCTCGCCGGGTCGACGCTTTCGGCCGAGTTGGCCCCGTCTCCATCAGTGACGATGAGGCCCATGCACCGCCAAAACAGGTTGAAACCACCCGAAATCGAAGCTCTCGTTGTCATGTACGAATCCGGAGTGAGTGTGAATGAGTTGGCTTCTCAAGTCAAGATTCATCGGACGACGGTGATGGCGCATCTGTGCCGACGGGGAATCAGGACACGTCGCTGCGTGCGGAAGCTCAGCGATGAGCAGGTTCACCAAGCAGCGGCGCTCTACGCAGATGGGCTATCACTCACAGCAGTAGGGGCCGAGTTCGATGTCGACGCCGGAGTAATCAGAAGAGAGTTCCTCAAGTTCGGAATCCAAAGACGACAGCCAGGAAGACCCCAAGCTATCGGGTGACAAACGCGGCACTGCGCCGCCGCAGTCTCACCACAAGCACACGGAGCTTCACACGGCCAAAAGATGACCTAGTGGTGGGCCTAATAGGACAGCTTCCAAACCCTGGGACCCCTGGTGGGGTAACGGTTCGGCCGTGATTTGCCCTGAGCAATGGGCAGGGTGAGACAGGGATGAAGGGGGCGGAGAAGAGCGAACAGCTCAGTGTCTAACGCCTCAATGCGAACGCGAAACGTGACAACAGACACGAAATCCGTTCCTTTCGGAGAGGTATCAGGTGCTGAGGCACCTGATCCGACACTTTCCCGCGACGCTCGACACCAACGAGGTGACCGACCGGCCGCTCGACTCCGATCCGTCGTTTCGGTGGCAGGTGTGCGCGTCTTGCCTGGCTGTCCCGGATCACCCTGGGTCGAGGCGGAGACCGAAGTTGGCGCCCGTCGGCATAGGATGTCGCCCGTTCGTGTAATCGAAGCCGCCCGGAGAAGAGCAGTCGTGACTATCCCCGAAGAGATGCATGCCCTCGTTCAACGCTCGAGCGGAGTTTCCGACACCGTTCCCCCCGCCACGCTCGAGAGCCTCGCGCCCTATGTAGCGATGGCCACCATGGAGACCCCGCGACCCCGTCGCGGCCAGGTGCTTATCAAGGTCTCGATGGCGCCCATCAATCCGTCCGACATAGCCTTCATCAGGGGCGTCTACGGTCAGCCTCGACTCGCAGGGGCTCCAGCGGGTTTCGAGGGGGTCGGCGAGGTCGTGGCGTCGGGAGGCGGGTTCCTGGCTGATCGCCTCAAGGGCAAGCGGGTCTCTTGCTTCGCCGGCATCTCTGGGACCTGGGCCGAATACGCCGTCGCCGAGGCCCGCACATGCATCCCGCTTCGCAAGGACATCCGCGACGAGGATGGAGCCGCGCTGCTCGTCAATCCGTTCTCCGCGTGGGCTTTGAGAGATCTCGTTCGCGCCGTAAGGACGAAGGCGTTCATCATGACCGCGGGCGCCAGCCAGTTAGGCAAGTTGCTCGTGCCCCTGGCCGTCGAAAGCGGTCTCCGGCCGATCTCTCTCGTTCGCCGGGCGGAGCACGTCGATCCCCTCCGTAGCCTGGGAGCCGCTCACGTCCTCGATACTGAGGATCCCGACTTCGCCGACGCTCTACGTGCCGTGCTGGATGCCGAACGACCGCGCATCCTCCTCGACGCGCTGGCCAACGACGTCGCCCGCACCGTGTTCCTGGCGATGGAACCCCAAAGCCGCTGGATCGTGTACGGCGGCATGGGCTACACATCACTCGAAATGCCCGATCCCGGCCAACTGATCTTCGGGTCGAAGCAGGTCGAAGGCTTCTGGCTCACCAACTGGATCCAGAACGGCTCCGTGCTCCGGATGGCGAGGGCCGCCCGCGCGATCCAGTCACGTTTCGTATCGGGCGCGTGGACCACGGATGTGGCCGCCCGGGTCCCGATCGATCAGGCGCACGACCGCGTTCCCAGCCTCCTCGCCGGACCGAATCAGGGCAAGGTGCTCCTCGTAACCTGAGGACGAGGCACGCCGCCTCGAACGCATTGCGAACATCATCAAGACACGTCCACGAGACCGGCCGGACGGAAGCCGAGGGACTGAGGCCAAGCCTCTTTTGATACTCGGTGTAGAGCGAACGGAATCGCAGCGAAGTCCTGACAGGGGTGCTGAGAGGCCGGTGACCTACCCACACCATCGGCCACTGCGATCACATCAGACGGTGTCTACTCGGAGGGGTGACCTTGGGAGTTCCTACCCAACTGCTCGTAAACGTCACCTGTGGATAGCAGGCGCTTCGTCCTACTCGGCTCCTCGATGGGTCCTCAAGTCAACGACGACGAAGGCAAGCATCCAGATTGGGAATAGGAACAGAGGCATGAAGGCCAAGGCGGCGATCGCCACCAACGCACCGACCGGGTAGCTCACATATCCGAGCCATCGCGGCATCAGGTCGCCTGAGCGAGCAGCTGTGATGATGAACACGCCCGCAGGCAACAACGCACCCATCGTCAGGGCCACATACGCGAGCTGTGGAAGGACTCCCTGACCTATCTCGATACCTGGGTCATCCACGAGAGCACCGAACCAAATACTCAGCGGCGTGGTCGCAGCAGCCACCGCCGCTAACAACATTCCGCCAGCAGCGGAATAGCCGCTCAGTTTCAGCGCGGCGCCATGGCTGACCGATCGGCTCGCCACCTCACGGGCGAACCAAGCGAAGACCAGCCCCGCGAGAGCAAGCAAGTATGAAGCGGCGATGTCCAATATCCGAGTGGTCTCATCTGCGAACCGTTCAACGAAGACATGATCGCCGTCAGCGAACGAGCCCAGGAGTTCGCCAAGCGACAACACAAATGCGCCGACGAACAGGACCACAAACAACCCACCGGCACGAGCCGTTCTTGTCATAGCGATACCCCCTCAGGTAGTCACGAAGAAAGCTACCGCTTCTTGCGAAAGCGTCCGAACTGTGACTCCGTCAGATCATCACCATCGGCCAGTGTGATGTCACCGGTCCAGGACGAGCCTGAACGCAACGCCCGAGGTGGCGAAGTCTTGACAGGGGTGCTGAGTCACCTGATCTGGTGACATGACGATGGCATCCCCCACTGCTCGTAAATGTCACCAGAGCAAGACGGCCGTGATTGGTCCTTATCGATGCGAGGTCGCTGGCCGCTGCGGG
>CAXMOL010000123.1:0-4020 GCA_964194935.1 uncultured Kiloniellaceae bacterium | reverse complement strand
CGAGATTGTCGGTTGAGCGCGGGGTGCGCCACCACCAATGTAGGTCGGCGGCTTCGTACAACCCTTTGGTGGGGTGAACGCTGCGGGCTCGTTGCAGGAGCGTCGTCGCAACTTCCAAGTAGTCGACACCAACCCGATGCTCTTCTCGCATTGTTCGCACTTCTCGAACCTAACGCACCGTGGCCTACGCCACGGTGCGTAAATGTCACAAGAGACAGATGAGTTAGGGCGCAGCGGGATCGAGGAGGCCTAGCGAGGCAGCACGCTCTGGATGAGTTGGGGGATTAACGCGGACTTGGTGGCTTCCATGTCAATCGTTCCGGTCTGCACCAGCTGGAACATCGCCACCATGTTGACTGCTCCCATCAACGCAATTGCGGTCGTGTTCACGTCCGTCATGGCGAGCTGACCATTGGCCTTGCCCTCGGTCAGCAGCTCACTGATCGGAGCCAGAATGACCTTCTCGGCCTCGTTCATGACCTCGGAGTACTTGGCGGCTTCTTTGATCGCGCCAGGCATTTCCGTGCATATTGCCGGATGCTCCATCATTGCCCCCATGATCGCCACCAGAGTGTTCTCGAGCCGTTCCACAACGGTTCCTTCACCGGCCACGGCCTTACCGATCGCCACCGACACCCGATGCAACTTGTCGGATAGGAAGAACGACAGAAGGTCTTCCTTCCCTGCGAAGTAGTAATACAACGTGGCGCGCGGGACATTTGCCATCTTGGCGATGTCGTCGACGCTCACGTTGAGATCAGTACCGGTCAGCTGATCTGACACGGCCAGCAGCTTCTCAACCAGGTCGTCGGGTGGCCTTTTCATGGTGTTCTCCTCGCAGCGCCGCCTGGGGCCCAGCACTTCAGCATCGCTGATTCGTCCCTCTGACGCCCAAACGTACTCATGGGGCCGGAAGGCGGTCAGAGTCGTTTGTCATCATATTTGAAGAAATGTTTCGATTCCGGAATAGATGAGTGTCCAAAGTTGTACTTATGTCTAGACCAACGTTAAGACGGGCAAGTAGATTCCCGTACGAACCCGGGAGGGGACAATGCAAGCGACACTCAACAACACTGAGGGAGCAGCTCGAAAGTGGCTGGTTCTGCTGGTGATGTCGGTGGGGACTCTGATCATCTTTCTGGACAACACTGTTGTGAACACGGCGTTGCCGGCTATTTCCGTGGACCTGCAGGCATCGACTTCGACGTTGCAGTGGGTCATCGACAGCTACGTGCTGATTCTGGCCGGACTGCTGCTGCTGGGCGGCTCGATCGGCGACCGTTTTGGGCGTAAACGCTGGATGAACGTCGGACTCGTGATCTTCGGTGCGGGAGCCATCGGCGGTGCCCTGGCCGGAAGCGCAACGGAACTGATTGCAGCACGAGCCGTCCAAGGTTTGGGTGCGGCGCTGGTGCTGCCGGCGACCCTCTCGATCATCACGAACGTCTTCCCCCGCGGCGAACGCGCCAAGGCAATTGGAATCTGGACTGCGGTAGGGGCCCTGGGAATAGGGGTCGGTCCCGCTCTCGGCGGTTACCTCGTCGACAACTTCGGATGGGCATCCGTGTTCTGGATGCACGTGCCGGTGGTCGCCATCGCCCTCGTGGGCATGATCATCGTGCCCCGGTCGCGTGACGAGCGAGGCCTTGGACTCGATATCCCGGGAGCCATCCTGGGCACAACCGGTCTCGTCGCGCTGGTATACGGAATCATCCAGGGCAATGAGGCAGGTTGGACGTCGCCGGTGATCCTCGGCGCACTCGGATTGGCTGCAGTTCTGCTGTACGCCTTCGCCCGGGTCGAGTTGCGATCTGACCACGCCATGTTGCCGCTGCGGTTCTTCCGCCAGAAGGACTTCACCGGTGCAGTCCTTGCAATCGGCCTGATCATGTTCGGCATGCTGGTGACGTTCTTCTTCCTCACGCAGTTCTTCCAGATCGTGCAAGGACGTAGTGCGCTCCAGGCCGGACTTCTGATCATCCCAACGTCGTTGGCCATGATGATGGGTGCGCCGCTGTCCGGATCGCTGATGAGCAAGATCGGTCCCCGCTACCTGGTGTTGGCAATGGCTGGCGCCATGGTCACTGGTGTGATGCTGCTGACATCGCTGAACGTAGGTTCGTCGGCGCTATCGGTGATCATCCCCCTGACGATATTCGGTTTCGGAGCCGGCCTCGGCATGCCAGCACTCACCGATACGGTTATGGCCGCAGTTCCCGAAGAAGATGCCGGAATCGGTTCCGCAGTCAACGACGTGAGCCGTGAGCTCGGAGGAGCGCTCGGCATCGCCACCATTGGGAGCGTTGTCTCCGGCCTTTACAGGTCGAACATCGGCGACGCGCTCGTCGGACTGCCGACCGATGTTGCGGAGCTGGCACGCGAAGGCGTTGGGGTGGCGGCCATCGCCGCTCAACAGCTGCCAACTGAGCTGGCGACGAATGTACTCACGGTTGCCAACGGGGCCTTCGTCGACGCTATGACGACCGGATTCCAAATCTCGGCCGTCATTCTGCTTGGGGCGGTCGTGATCGCCTTCACGCTCATTCCGAACCGGATGCGCACCGACCAAGCAAGCGCCGATGACAGGGTGTCGATTCCCTCAATCGGACCGGAGCTGCTGCCCGAAGGTGCTCCTGCATAGGTCTCAGACCGTCGCAGACGCTGTTGGGGCCCCGCCACGGCGGGGCCCCAACAAATGCCGAGAGCGGGAGGTCCCTTCTTCTCCCGAGATCATCACTGCCTGATAGCCCTGCGAGGTGATGCAGCAGAGGGAGTCAGCGATCGGTGTGTGACTCAACCCACGTATTCGAGGTCAGACCCGGGTGGGGGGTTGACGGAGTGGATCGAGAAGAGCCAGGGCACGTCGACGGAGTATCACACTTGAACCGAAGAGGGGGATCGTGACGGCAATAAGTGGAATCATTAGCGCCTCGATGCTGACGGTCAGCACCTCAAGGAGCGCTCTGAGGGAGCCGATCGGTGAGGCGACGATGCCGACGAGCGTCGGCGGGAATGTCCACTTCAGATCACTCGGCGAGATCTGAGAGACACCACCATCGTCGGGGTCGATCGGATCCGTACCCGGCTCCTCTGGCGGCCCCGGATCGGGCAGCGGCACTGATGTGGTGGTGGACGACTCGGACCCTCCTGCAGGATCGGCGGTCGGGCTCCCGACCGGAGGGGTGACGGTTGTAGGCGGTGCGATGTCCCCGTCGTCCGGGGCGATGTTGGGGGTGATCACCGTCGAAGTGTCCGACCTTGTGTCGGAGTTGCCGTCGTCGTCGGAGACGGTCACCGTGGCGGTGCTGGTCAACAAATCATTGTCGCCTGAGGGGGCGGTCCCGGTGTAGGTGCACCCCACCGAACTGTTGGCCTCCAGGGTGGTGGTGAGCAGGTCGTCGCAGCTCCCCGCCGCCGCGGTGGCGTCATGGAGGTCGTCGCCGATCGAGTCGATGGTCACGTCCTCGTGGGTGTTGTTGGTGATCGTCACGTTGAACGTCACCGTGGCCCCAGCCGCCGCAGCCTGCTCGGTATCGGTGAAGGCGGCGTCCCCGTTGGCGTCGTTGTTGTTTTGCACTGTGATATCAGGGGCGATGTCGGGGGTGGTCACCGTTGAACTGTCCGACCTGGTGTCGTCGTTGTTGTCGTCGTCGTCGTTGTTGTCGTCGTCGCCGTCGTCGTCGCCGTCGCCGTCGGAGACATCGGAGACGGTCACCGTGGTGGTTCCGGTCAACGAGTCGTTGTCGTCGGAGGGGGCGGTGCCATCGAAGAAGCAGGTCACCGTGGCGCCGGTGGCGATCGTTGAGCCGATGAGAGTGGCGCAGTCGAGGTCGGTCCCGTCGGCCGAGGTCAACGGAGCACCCACCTTGTCGTCGACGATGGAGTCGATGGTGGCATCCGACGTGCTGGTGTTGCTGATCTGCACCCGATAGGTCACCGTCGAAGAGACCCCGGACCCTTCGGGATCCTCAAAAGTGGTGTCGGCATCGTCACCGTCGGCGTCCTTGACCACGGTGATGA
>CAXMOL010000122.1:0-1958 GCA_964194935.1 uncultured Kiloniellaceae bacterium | reverse complement strand
GCCAAGAGCAAGATCCTCGATGAGCACTGCGAGGTCGTGGGGCGCGATCCGGCCGAGATCGGACGGACACTCCATGTGATGACGACGGTCGTTGCCGACGAGGCATCGTTCCGACCGGTCATGGATCGGGTAGCGGCGCAGTCGGCTCGTGAGACCGACGTCTATCTCAAGAGTTCACAGACCGTTGCTGGCACTCCTGAGCAGGTCGTCGAGAAACTCGCTGCTTACCAAGAGGTTGGCTGCGTCGACGTGATCAACTATTTCAGTGACATTGTGTGGGGCGATTCGGCCGACCTGTTCGCTGCTGAGGTGATGCCGCACCTGAGGTGAAGACGTCTGGAGCCGGGAGTCCGGAAGAATTCGGGCAACGGTCCGGCCCCCTCACCAAACGGCTTCGCCGTTTGACTCCCCCCAAGGGGGGACGGCGGCCCCCTCACCAATCGGCTGCGCCGATTGACTCCCCCCGAGGGGGGAGTGGTTCTTCGTTTATTGCGCTTCGATCCCGATCTCTGTTGCTTTGATCGAGATCCAGACGACCGACCCTTCGGATAGGTCGAGAGCGGACACTGCTTCGGGGGTTACTTCGGCGGTCAGAGGGAGAGGGGCGCCCATTTGGAGCCGAACCCTGTCGCCGTAGTGCTCCACTCGCGTGACCGTTGTCTGCCAGGTGTTACGCGGACTTCCCTCCGGGTGGTTGCGGTGGACCGCAATCGCCCTGGGATGGATGGTGGCGAGAACCTGACCCGTCGGCTCACGGTCGGCACTGTGCAGCGTGTGCCCTTTTATCACCACGTCACCATGTGATGCCGTTCCCGGCAGCAGATTGGCGCCAGCAAGGTCGGCCACGAAACGGGTGCGGGGCCTGAGCCGTATGTCATCTGCTGTTCCCACCTGAGTGATACGGCCGTCTTCGATGATGTGGATCTCATCTGACAGCAGGAATGCCTCGGTGGCGTCGTGGGTGATGAGCAAGCGGGGTCCGGCGAACTGGGCCAGGTGATCCGTCAGGGTGTGCCGCAGTTGGACTCGGTTGGTGGCGTCGAGTGCTGAGAGCGGCTCATCGAGCAGCAGCAGGCTGGGCTCGGATGCCAGGGCTCGGGCCAGGGCGACTCGCTGCGACTCTCCGCCGGATAGATCGGCTGGCCGACGATCGACAAGATCGCCGAGCTCCAGTCGCTCGATCCAATCCCTCACTCCCTGGCGTACGGCCGCTCGGCGACGGCGGTGAAGCCCAAAGCCGACGTTTTCGGCGACCGTCATGTGGGGAAACAGCACCTGGTCCTGGAAGACGACACCCACGGCGCGTTCCTCGGGGGGCACGAATACGTTTGTGGCTGGCTCGTCGAGAACCTTCCCGCCCAAGTCGATGCGGCCGCCGTCGAGTGGAGTGAGGCCGGCGAGAGCGGCGACGGCCGTCGTCTTCCCGGCCCCATTGGGGCCGAGCAAGGCGACCGTTTGTCCGGGCTCGATGGTCAGAGGGATATCGAGAGAGAAGCCCTCGTCCCTCTGCACCACGAGATGTGCCTGTAGAGCGCCGCTCATCGCACCCTCCACCAGCGGTCCCGCAGAGCCACCAGGGCTATCAGCGAAATCGCCACCATCACCAGGCTGAG
This sequence comes from uncultured Kiloniellaceae bacterium, assembly GCA_964194935.1. Classification (GTDB taxonomy): domain Bacteria; phylum Actinomycetota; class Acidimicrobiia; order Spongiisociales; family UBA11373; genus JACZWZ01. The sequence continues at coordinate 345 of CAXMOL010000122.1, read as the reverse complement.
TGCAACGGCCGCGTCGCGATCTGTTTCGAGAGCGGCGAACACAGCCAGCGGCAGGGTCTGGGTTCGGCCCTGGAGGTTGCCGGCGAAAGTGATCGTGGCGCCAAATTCTCCCAACGCTCGTGCCCAGGTGAGCACCAGGCCGGCCACGAGCGAGGGTGCGATCATCGGCAAGGTCACTCGCCGCATCACTGTCCACCGTCCGGCTCCGAGAGTCGCCGCTGCGCCTTCGAAACGGGGATCGAGATTGCGCAGCGCCCCCTCCACCGTGATCACCAGGAATGGCATCGCGACGAAGGTCGTAGCGATCACAACGCCCCAGATCGAAAATGGCAGGACCAATCCGGT
>CAXMOL010000121.1:0-7893 GCA_964194935.1 uncultured Kiloniellaceae bacterium | reverse complement strand
GGGAGGTGATGGCTACTCCGATGCCACCCATGACCACTAAGAAGGCGATGTGGCCAACCAGGCTGAAGTCGAACACGCCCAGCGTGAGCGACCGAATCAACTCGACCCCGTGATAGAGCGGTGAGAACTTGGTGATGACCTGGAAGATCTCGGGGTAGACGTCGAGGGGGTAGAAGGTTCCCGAGAAGAGAAAGAGCGGGAGCGTCACCATGTTGACGAGGTCGAAGTCCTGCCACGACTTCATAAACGTGGTGGTCGCCATCCCGACGGCTCCGAAAGCAAACCCGATCAGCACCGCGGCGGGGACGGCCATGATCGCCCACGCCGAGTGCACATATCCGAAGGCTGTAATGACGATCAGGAACGCCGAGGCGTAGAGCACACCTCGCCCGAGAGACCAGGCGATCTCGCCGACGGCGATGTGCCGCGGCAGCATCGGGGTCGCAAGGATGGCGTCGTACACCTTGCCGTACCGGAGCTTGAAGAAGATGTTGAAGGTCGACTCGAAGATCGCTCCGTTCATAGCTGATGCGCCGAGAAGAGCAGGGGCTACGAAGGCGGCATATTCGATTGGGGCGCCACCTGGCCCGGTGACATCACCCACCAGCTCGCCGAGTCCGATCCCGATCGAGAACAGATAGAAGATGGGCTCGAAGAATCCAGAGAAGACGATGAGCCACAGACGTCGATAGACGAGGACATTGCGCTCCAGAATCTTGGATGCGCCACCACCGATGAGGATCGGTGGGGTGATCCGGGTCCGCAGCGTTGCCGAATCGGTCATTTGATCAGCCTTCGCCCCATCAGCCGGGTCGCCAGGAGTGTGCCGACAACCAGCAACCCGACGAGGTAGGCGACGCTGACAGCAGGATTGGCCTCGAACCCGACTCCAAGTGCCAGTCCCCGACACAGTGATACGCCGTGGAACAGAGGAGTCGCCTGGGCGACTGGCTGAATCCAGCCCGGTAGTTGTGAAATCGGGAAGAACGTTCCAGAGAACAGAAACAGCGGCATGATGCCGAACCGGAACATGGCCGACAGCCCTTGTTCGTCCTGAAGGCGAGCGGTGTATGCGGTGATGATCGCTGAGAATCCGAGCCCGGTGAGTACTGCAGGCGGGACGGCAAGTACACCCTGGGTGATCGTGGTGGCACCGAAGGCCGTCATCACACCGGAGTAGACGACGGTGACAAAAAGGAGTCGCACCCCTACCCATGAGAGGTGGCCGACGACGAGATCGAATACCCCGACCGGTGTGGCCAGGATGGCGTCATAGGTCTTGCGCCATTTGATGCCGGCCATCACCGGCCAGGAGGCATCGCCGGCTCCCGTCATCATTGCGGTCGCGGCCAGCAGGCCGGGTGCGAGGAACGTGAGGTACTCGAGCCCTCCGAGGTTGGCGGCACCGGAACCATCGTCGACCAACTTGCCCAGTCCAACACCCATCGCCAACAGGTAGAGAATCGGGTTGAAGAAGGTGCTGATGACGCTGCCGCGCCATGTCCTGCGGTATACCCGCGCTGAAGCTTCGACCACCCGCCCCGAATGAACGAGTGTCATCAGTCGACCAGCGTCCTGCCGGTGAGCCGCAAGAAGACATCCTCGAGAGTCGAGCGTCGGCTCACGGTCGATTCGGGTTCGACCTTGGCGTGCACATCGTCGGAGGTTTGGTCGGCGTCGTCGGTGTAGAGCAGAACGCGATCAGGGAGCACCTCGATGCGGGGAGCCAGGCCTTCAAGCTGCGCCGCGTGCTCCTCCTGGGTGCCGACCGGGAACCGCACTTCGAGCACTTCACGTCGTGTGTGCTTCTCGATCAGTTCCCGCGGTGACCCTTCTGCGACGATTTTTCCGTTGTCCATGATCACTAGTCGGTCGCAAAGTTGCTCGGCCTCGTCCATGTAGTGCGTCGTGATGATGAGGGTGACGCCGTCCCGCTTGAGTCGGTACAGCCGGTCCCAGAGAAGGTGGCGCGCTTGCGGATCGAGACCGGTGGTTGGCTCATCGAGGAGGAGCAGTTCCGGCGTGTTGATGAGACCGCGAGCGATGGTGAGCCGCCGTTTCATGCCTCCCGACAATGGCTCGACCTTGCTGTCGCGCCGCTCATCGAGCTGAGCGAAAGAGAGCAGGTCGTCGATACGTTCGTTGATCACCTTGCGGCTCATGCCGAAGTAGCGCCCGTAGATGAGCAGGTTCTCGTAGACCGTCAGTTCTTGGTCGAGGTTGTCCTCCTGCGGCACTACACCGAGCCTGGCCCTGATCTCTTGTCCTCGCTCATCCGGGTCCCTGCCCAGCACCTGCAGGTCGCCGGCGGTGCGAGGCGAGACGGCGCCGATCATCTTCATCGTCGATGACTTTCCGGCTCCATTGGGTCCTAGGAACCCGAAGGCTTCGCCGGCTCGCACTTCGAAATCCACGCCGTCAACGGCGACGAGGTCGCCGAACTCCTTGCGAAGGCCGCGTGCGTGAACGAGTGCGTCGGGCATGAGGCGAACACGGTAGTCCTGCCCGGTGGTGCCAAGCTCGGCATCAGTGGAGGCCGATGGCGTGTGTCCTGGCTGGTTCTAGAGGCCGGGAACCCAGTCGGCCAGCCGCATCGACTTCCCGGTCACGATTGCGTCGCCGACCAGATCTTCCAACTCACCCATGATCGCGGTGAGTTTGCTGGGAGATGTGGAAACGGAAACTCTGGCTCCTCCGGAGATGTCGCATGTCTCTCGGGTTCGGGATGAGACCTCCAGAGTTCCGATCTGCCTGGCCTTGTCGATGATCGTCGTCTTGTCGAGTCCGATCAATGGGCGAAGCATCGGCATGTCTATGACTCGATCCAGCGTCGCCACGTTGTCGAGTGTTTGGGTAGACACCTGGCCGAGAGACTCGCCATTCACGATGGCTCGGATGTCTCGGTGGGCGCGGGCCACACCCTCTGCCGAGCGGTACATGAGCCCTTTTAGGGCCATTTGCCGCTCCCGGGCAGGGACCCGAGTCTGGATGGCGTCGATTGCCGGTTCGAGGTCGATCACGTGCAGCAGCGGATCGGTCCCGGCTCCGTAGCGCTCGGTCAGCAGGTGGGCAATCCCGGCAGCGTGGTCCGCCTGGCCGCACCCGAGTGAGAAGTGCAGGTAGTCCAGCGCCACGCCGCGATGGGAGATGAGGTATGCGGCCACGGGTGAGTCGATTCCCCCGGAGAACATGGCAAGTGCGCGACCTTGAGTCCCGGCCGGCAGACCACCCACGCCCTTTTCGACGGCGAGCGTGAGATAGGCCAAGTCCCTAACAACCCTGACCCGAACCATCACCTCGGGTTGGGTCAGATCGACGGTGCCTCCGGCCTCTACCAGGAGGGTGCCGGCTGCTACAGCGAGATCCTGCGATGACCAATCGTGTGATCCGATCCTCGTCGGACGAACCGCAAAGGTGTGGCCGGTGACCGCCGGGGCGAAATGAGTGGCCACGAGTCGGCTCAGATCGGCGACACCAGAGAACTCGACCTCGGCGACGGTTTCGACTGCGCGCACTCCAAAGACCCTCGACAACCGGTCTACCGCATCGGTTGCTGTGGTTGTCACGATCAGCCGATGGCCGGAGATCAGATTGGTTCCGACCGGGCCTTTGAGCGCAGCCGAAATAGCCACCTCGACCGCGCCGACCATGCGACGTTGGGTGCGAGGTGACTTGAGGTAGATCTCAGGATCAAGAGATGCAATCAGCATCTGAACTCCAACGGGGACCTGCTCAGGATACCGCTCGGGTAGGGACAAGCGCTCTAACCTTTGGCACCATGGATCCCAGGCCGCAGCGGGTACTCGTCATCTTGGGGTCGATCATCGCGATCTTGCTGACCGTGCTCATCTTTGTGCTCCTCAGCGACGACGACGGATCGTCCGTAGCTTCGAATTCAACAGGCACCAGCGGACCTACGACCACATCGGTCGATCCCACGACGACGGCTGCGGCGATCGAGACGACTACGACTCCTGCCCCGACGACGGCAGCGTCGCCAACCACCGCAACGACCGCGGCGCCACCACCTCCTCCGGCCGGGGCCTGTGAGGGACTTCCGAGCCCGCTCATCCCCGGACCGGGACCCGATGTGACTTCCGTGAGTGGTGACTTCGACGGAGACGGGAACGTCGATCAGTTGATCGGCTATCGGGATGCCGGAGGGGACTGGTGGGTGCAGATGGTGTTCAGCTATGGCTACGCGACCCAAACGGCCGTTTTCGGTCCGGTGAAGGCTCTGGGTGCTCAGGACTTCGGCGGTAGAGGACAGGACGTCGGGTTCGCGTTTGTCGACAGCGGCGCATCGACGCAGTTGGTCGGGTTCTTTTTCGCCCCCGGATGCGACATCTTCGAGGCAACCATCGCCGGGACCGGTTCGGTGGCCCGATTCCCAATCGGAGGCGGGGTCACGCATCTCGACGGGATGTTTTGCACCTTCGATGGCTTTACAACGGCATCGGCTACAACAGGTGACGGAATCAACTGGGAGTACGCGACAACGGACTACTTCTGGGTGCCGGGATTGCTCGAATTCGAACCGTTGGCGTCGTCGGTGGCGCTGCTGAGCAGCCCGGCAAACGACGACACGATCTTTGGCTCGGCTGAATTCGATTGTCCTTTGCTGGCGCCGTAGACCGATCGGTGATGAGGTGCCGCAGCGCCTGGTAAATAGCGGTTGTCTTTCAGGCGAGAGCCTGCAGCGTCCACAACAATCCCATCCCGACCCCAATCGTGGCGAGAACGTTCTTGGTGCGCCAGGCGACGACCGCAGCAATCAATCCTGCGATGAACCGATCAGATCCCAGGTCGAACGCGCCGCTGGCATGGGTGAGCGAGGGTGCCAGGATCGCAGCCAGGACGGCGGCCGGGATCAACTTCAATATCCGCATTGCCAGATCCGGAATCACCGAGATCCTTCCCAGCAGAGCGATGAACGACAACCTGAACAACCACGTCCCGGCGGCGGTGACTCCCAGCAGCAGCCAGATGAGGGTGGGGGAGTGCGTGGTCATCCTCTACCCCAGATCGCGCCGGCCGTAAGGCCGATTCCTGCTGCGACCAGGAGTCCCAGGTTCAATGGCAGGGATACCAGTGCGACAGCAGCAATGGCCGCGGTGATCGCGGCAATGGTGGTTCCCCGGTCCTTGATGGCCGGAAAGAGCAGCGCCATGAACACGAGTGGGATGGCGAAGTCGAGCGACCATTCCGCGGGAAGCTCTGCTCCCAGTACGACCCCGGTCAACGAAGAGATCTGCCATGTCCCCCACAGACCAAGCGATGCCCCCATGAAGTATGCGAAACGATCTGCCAGTGGCTCGTCGATCCGGTCAAATCGCACCACGCTTACGGCGAAAGATTGGTCTGTGATCACGAAGGCTCCGTATGCCTTGCGAATCGGACCAAGCTCACGAAAAGCCGGGGCGAGTGCAGCGCTGTACATGACGAACCGAGCGTTTATCACGAGGGCGGTGGCAACGATCACTACCGGCGCCGCATCTCTGGCAATCAGGTCCATCATCGCCAACTGCGCGGCTCCGGCAAACACGATGGGTGAGGTCGCGTAGGCCTGGACCGAGCCGAGGCCTGCGTCCACTGCAGCGATTCCGGCGATGAGTCCGAATGGAAAGACGCCGACCAGGATCGGCCCGAGGTCGAGAAGCCCGGTTACAAACGGCCCGCGTCGGTCTGGGGAGTGCTGCATAGGGCCAGGCACCCTACCGGCGTCGCTATCGTCGCCTCGGCGAACCCCGATGGAGACCCATGGATCTGGATATCTACGGCCTCAGCAGCGCAATAGTCGACGAGACGGCTGCAGCCCTGCCGACGCAAGCGACTTACCTCGGTATTGCCGGCCACGACGGTGAATGGCCGGATCTGTCTCCATCAGGCCTGGAGGCGCTCGCCGATCTGCAGCGTGATCAGGTGGCCAGAATCGATGCACTGCCGGCGCCGGACGACGAGTGGTCGCAGCTCGCTGTAGATGTGGCCAGAGACGAACTCGCTCGTGACATCCTCTTTCACGACGCAGGTGAGGATCTCCAGAAACTGAACAGCATCGCATCACCCATGCAGGATCTGCGCGATGCGTTTGAGCAAATGGACCCCAGCACCGCTCAAGGATGGGCCGACGTCGCCTCCCGGCTCGAGAAGCTTCCGGTGGCGTTGCGGCAATATGTCGCGACGCTCTCACTCGGCAAGGAGAGGGGACTCCCGGTGGCTCGGCGCCAGGTCGTCGAGGTGATGCGCCAGGCCCGCAACCTCGCCGGAGACGAGTCCCTGTTCGACGCGTTTGCAGTGAAATCAGCCGAGGTCGTGGATGACGCCACCGTTGCTCGAATTGCCGATGGGGTGATAACTGCCAAAGCTGCGTTCTTGGAGTTCAGCGGCTTCTTGGAGAGTGACTACCTCCCCGTCGCGGGCGAAAGCGATGGGGTAGGTCGCGATCGATACGTTCTGCACTCAGCGCGATTCCTCGGTACCGAGATTGATCCGATCTCGACGTACGAGTGGGGTTGGAGTGAGGTCGAACGGCTTCGGTCGAGGATGGCCACCGTTGCCGAAGAGATTCTCCCCGGCGGTGACTTGGCGGAGACGCTCGAGTTGCTTCTCACCGACCCGGCCCGCGCCACCAAGACCCAGGATGAGTTCGTCGAATTGATGCTCGAGCGCCAGGAGATCGGTTTGCGCGAGCTCGATGGGACCCACTTCGAGGTCCCAGAGCCGATCCGGTCGATCGACGTGAAGATGACTCCGCCGGGGGCCTCGCTGGGGGCCTACTACAACCAGCCAAGTGAGGATTTCACACGCCCTGGGACCGTTTACTGGTCGAAGGGGAACCAGCAGCAGATCCCCTTGTTTGGTGAGGTCAGTACCGCCTACCACGAGGGCTTTCCCGGTCATCACCTGCAGGTGGGCCTGCAGCTGACGGCTGGCGATCGGTTCTCACGGATGCAGAAGGTGATGGTCTGGTACGCGGGATCTGGCGAGGGTTGGGCTCTGTACGCCGAGGACCTCATGGAGGAGCTCGGGTACCTCGAAAAGCCTGACTACGTGATGGGCAAGCTCGCCTCCGAGATGCTGCGGGCGTGTCGGGTGGTGATCGACATCGGGTCTCATCTAGAACTCGAGATTCCCGTCGACCAACCATTCCATCCGGGCGAACGGTGGACATTCGAGGCTGGCGTGGAGATGCTGGAGTCTTATGCGGCCCAAGAACACGCCGTGTCTGTTTCGGAGATGAACCGCTACCTCGGCTGGCCCGGTCAAGCGATCTCATACAAGGTGGGGCAGCAGGCGATCCGGGACCTGCGTAGCGACGAACGCGCCCGGCTCGGTACCGGCTTCGACCAGAAGGCGTTCCATGCCCGCCTACTCGAGGTTGGTGCCGTAGGCCTCGACACACTTCGGGCTCACGTCAGGAACGTCTAGTCGAAAGACCGCGGACCCACGACCGGCGGATGAGCCGATATCTCGATGGCGACCCACAGCGTTTTCGATAGCGGATAAAAAAGCAAGGGCACGATCAGGTTTATGACGATCCCGGTTGCCGTCATGGTCGTCCACGGCGGCTCGGGCCAGGATGCGATTGCCCAAGTGATCATGGTCACCATAAAGAGTCCGATTGTGACCACCGTGTTGATGAGCACGGCACCCAACCAGTAGCCCTCCTCGCGTTCGTACTGGAGGTCACAGGTCGGACATCTGTCGACCATCGTGCCCCAGGATTGAAAGACTCCGCCGTGCCCGCAGTTGGGACAACGGCGTAACGAGGCTCGGAAGATGCGACGCAACACGGCGGGCATTCTCGCGCGTCATCGCGGGCTCCCCGCCGCGAGCCGGAAGCGGAGACGGTGGCAAACGACAACCAGTCGACATTTGCGGCTCTTAAGGAGC